>JAFLTK010000267.1 GCA_022511505.1 Muribaculaceae bacterium | reverse complement strand
CCAGCGCCATAGGTTGGAGCCGGTCAGACGCCGCGCAAGCAGGTAGGCTAAAAGGTCTACAATGATAGCCGCGAGCAAGTAGCACGCGTAAAACGGACCACTCGGCAACTGATAGGATGACGCCGTGATATAATCGACAAAGAGCGGCGCCCGGAAAGCACTGCTGAAGAACGTCGCCGTGACAAAAAGCAAAACGAGCAACATGCCGACGGCAAGTATGGATTTTTGCTTGGCGCAACGGCGCCAAGCAACCGCAAGCGCCGGGAGCGACATTAGGCCGGCAAGCACAGAGATAGCAACAAAGGTATTCATACCCATATAACGTTAAAATTGCTAAATTTGTTGCCGTCCATGCTACAGATTTGGCACATCCCACAATTGCAGATGGACAACCGTCGACAAACCTTGTCACGGAAAGCGCTACTTCTTGTCGTCGGGGGCGTCGCTATAGCGGTTGGGGAAGTCGATGTGGACTTTGGGGCGATATAATGCTCTGACAACCAGTATGATACCGGCGATAATAAATGGAATTGAGAGCCACTGGCCCATGTTGAGAACCATGTTGTCCTCAAAGGCTACTTGATTGTTTTTGAGAAACTCAATGAAAAATCGCGGGGTAAAGATTCCGATAAAGAAGACGCCAAAGATGAGGCCGGGGCGCTCCTCGGCGTTCTTTTTCCAATACATCCACATCAGCAGGGCGAATAGGGCGAAGTAGCACAGGGCTTCATAAATCTGAGTGGGATGGCATGCGAGACCCTCATAGAGATGGTGCCACTCGGCCGAGCGCACAAATTTGAAACCCCAAGGTAGGGTAGTGGGATGGCCATATATCTCAGAGTTCATCAAGTTGCCGAGGCGAATGAGTCCGCCAACGAGCGCGATTGGTATGACAAGACGGTCAAAAGTCCAGATAGGGCTACGCTTTGTGGTGATGAGCGAGAAGAGAATTACACCTATAATAATGCCGATTGTGCCGCCATGGCTCGCGAGCCCACCTTCCCAGACGTATAAAATCTTGATTGGGTTCATCTTATAGACGTCCCATTCATAGAAAAAGACATGTCCAAGGCGGGCGCCGATGATGGTACCGGCAACTGTCCATATCAGAAGGACGCCGAGCCAACGCTCAGGCGCACCCTCGTGTTTGAAGATGCGTGCAACTATCTCATAGCCAATGAGGAAGCCAATCATAAAGGCCAGGCTATACCAGCGCAGAGTTATAAAACCGTCATATATAATAGGGTCGGCCGCCCAAGTCACAAATTGTAGCATAATTCAAATAATTTGGCGCAAAAGTAATCAAAAAACGCCGATTTGCCAAAAGCGCTGTCAGTTCTTGAGGAGGGCGATGATTTGGGGTCCGGCGTTTTTGGTGTCGACCTTCGCGAGGATGTGGGTTACACGATGTGAAGCGTCGGTGATGAAGGTAGTGCGGACTGTTCCCATGTACTCGCGACCGGCCATTTTTTTCTTTTGCCATACGTCGAATGCTTGGTTGACTTCGGTAGTCGGGTCGCTGAGCAGCATGAAGGGGAGCGAGTGCTTATCGCGGAATTTTTTGTGGCTCTCGACCGAGTCTTTGCTAATGCCGATGACGGTGTAGCCCATCGCGGCAATCTCGCTGTCATAGTCGCGGAGAGAGCATGCTTCGGCAGTGCAACCGGGGGTATTGTCTTTGGGATAGAAATAAATTACAAGGGGTTTGCCGGCAAGGTCGGTGCTCATCACTTTGTTGCCATTGGCGTCAAGTCCCAGGTATTCAGGTATTTGGTCTCCTACGTTCATGTGCGGGTAAATTATGGTTATTGATGGTGGTAAATAATTTCACGGGTAAATTCGCCGGTTGTAACTTCGTGGGTGTGGTCATTGCGACGCTGGAAAGTCCAGACACAGCGAGTCCAGTTTCCAATCGAGTCATAGTCAGCATATCGAAGAAACAGTTCGGCGCGAGGTGTTATTATCTTGGTGATAGTATTCTCTTTCTTGACAAGGTGAATTGTGGTATCGGCAGGTTGTTGAATGAGGCGCGCGAGGCTGTCGGTTAGGCAACCGTTGCGGTCAAAAGTTACAATCGAGTCGGGTGCATCTTCGCGATAGATAGGGACATCGGCGTTGTGGTAACAAACCATGCCGACATGGCCTCTCAGGTCAAACAGGTCAAGGTCGGGCGATGTGAAGCGGGCCCAGGCAATAGAGTCGCGTTTGAGTGAGTCCATGCGCGCCATCAAGCGATGGCTTTCAGCGATAGAATCGAGACGACGTCGATGGGCTATATCCTCGGCTATATCCTCATTGTGAAGGTTATAAAGATACCACGACAATCCCCCGATGATGCCGATTATTATGGTGATAATCATCGACATCAAGCAACTACACCCAGGGTTGGTCTTGCGTTCCTCAGGTCGCGAAGACGGCTGTTGTTCATCGATTTGCGAGTAGTGCACGTCAAGAGACTGCCCGCAGTAGGGGCAGAAATCATAGAAGGCGTCGACATCGGCGCCACATTTGGCACATCGCTTCTTGCTCATAGCGTTCGGGAATATTTTGCCACAAAATTACAAAAAATCCATTTTAAAACAGCCCTGAACCGATAAAAATGTGGAATGAGTTAGGAGTGGCGGGAGTGGTGAGTTAGGAAGTTTCGTTAATATAAATTGGATATTGAAATTTTTGTTTTTTTGTTTAAATTTGTAGCGCGATATGCAATCTTTTTTATCAGGAAAAACAAACAATCGTTATTATGTATACATTTATCAAAAGATTTCTATTGATGATAGGAATTTGTCTCAGTTGTGTGTCGATTGCTGTTGCTCAAGAGCCGGATGATGAGATATATCCTGTTATTGCTGTTGACCAAATGCCTACCTTTCCCGGTGGGGATTCGGCACTTATGGAATATATCAGTAAGAATATAAAATATCCGGCAAATGCTGCGAAGAACGGCATCGAGGGGCGTGTTGTAGTTCAATTTGTTGTTACAAAAACCGGGTCAATCGGTGAAGTGAAGGTTGTTCGCCCTAAATCCCCCGACCTCGACAAAGAAGCGGTGCGCGTTGTTAAAACTCTCCCTAAATTCAATCCCGCCTATAGCATAGATGGAGAGCCTGTAGCTGTTTGGTACACTCTCCCTATCAAGTTTAGTCTTCCCAAGGATTAAGGGGACACCGCGTGGGATGTCGGGAATTGCAAAGCGCATTTAACGATAATGTAACACTGACAAAGTGTTATAAGGGGACGCGCCATGTCGCGTCCCGCGTCATGGCGTTGGCGTCACGTGACGTTGAATTTGATGCCGTTGCCCTGCTAATTATGGATAATTTTTGGTTTTTAGATGTGATTTAGTTAATTTTGCAATTCATAAAATTAAAAAGAAGATAATATTAGTTGAAATAATGAAAAGAGGTATATTAAATATCGCAATGATAGTTGTGGCGCTCTCGGCAATGGGCTGGGGCCAGAAAGGTCATGATGTGACGGCCTATATTGCCGAGCAGCATTTGACGCCGGCAACGCGTGCAGCCGTCGATTCGATATTTGACGGTAAATCAATTGTTTATTGGTCAAACTGGCTCGACAATGCGAGTCACACTCCCGAGTATCGCTATACGTCGACGTGGCATTATAAGAATATCGACAAGGGTGAGCGCTATGAGGAGGCTCAGGCCAACCCGGCGGGCGACGCTATCACGGCGCTTAAGGCTCAGATTGAGACGCTAAGCGACCCGTCGTCGACCTCCGCACAGCGCCGGCTCGCGCTGAAGATTCTTGTCCACGTTGCAGGCGACATTCACCAGCCAATGCACTTGGGGCATGCGACCGACCTTGGTGGTAACCGCATCACTGTCAAATACTTCGGCCGCGATAATAACCTCCATTCTATTTGGGACAGTTCGATACTTGAAAGTGGTCACAAGTGGAGCTATACCGAGTGGCAACAGCAACTTGACCGCGTCAACGCGGCGACCGAGGCTGCCATCATCTCCGGTACTCTCGACGATTGGGCCAAAGAAACCGTTGTGATTGCCGACGAGGTCTATACTGCGATGCCCGCAGGAGCCAGCGTGTCTTATAACGAGGTTGCGCGGTGGACACCGGTTATTGAGGAGCAGTTGCTACGCGGCGGCCTCCGTCTTGCCCATCTGCTAAACACACTCTTTGACCCGACTTATACCGCTCCGACGGCCGAGTAATGCAGGGCGCGAGCGTGAAATTGCAAATTTTTTGCTACCTTTGTGACCAAAATCATAACAGCATGAAAAGATTCTATTCGATAATAGTTGCATTAATAGCAATGGCAGTGGCTCTGCCGGCATTCTCGCAGTTTCGTTATGGCCCGACGGCGTCGGTCGACATCTCGACACTGCGTTTCAAGCAAGATTTGATACAGGTTGACCAGGCTGTCGGTTACTCGGGCGGTATTGCTGCCGAAATGATGTTTCCCGGCATCGGGATTGGCCTTGACCTTGGTCTGCGCTATCAGCAACGCGGTGCTATTCTGCATCTTGGCGACCGTCTTATCTGGTCTTCTCAAGGATATGGGACCGAGCGTTCCTATCTTCATTTTATCGACATTCCCATTCATCTTAAGTTCAAGTATACGAGACTGAACGGCGTTGAAAACGTCATTGCGCCGTTTGTATTTGCCGGCCCGACTTTCAGCATTTTAGCGGCACATAATCGCGTGGATGCGCTGCAATATGCCGGCGGCGAGGTCGGTATCCAGTTTGGCCTCGGCGCCGAGTTGTGTACAAAGTGGCAGATTTCGGCATCCTATGACCTCGGCATGACCTATACGCTTAAAACCAAGATGCTGAGCAACTTCAGCGCGCGCTCGGGAATGTGGGACGTCAGAGTAACCTACTTATTCTAAACACATAACGATGACCTTAAAATCTATTTTAGCGGCGAGTTTAGTCGCCATGGCGCCGGCGTTGACAGCGTGGTCGGCCCCGCAGGCAAGCAATGAGTTTGCTTCAATGTATGAAAATCTACCGTTTGAAATGCCTGTTGTCGAGCGTCCGGTTATACCTGATTACACAGTGTCAATCAAAGACTTTGGTGGTGTCAACGATGGCAAGACCAAGAACACCGAGGCATTTGCCAAGGCGATGGCCCATCTTGCCCAGAAAGGCGGAGGCCACTTGGTCGTGCCCGAAGGTATCTGGTACACCGGCCCAATCGTGATGGAAAGCAACGTCGACCTTCATCTGATGACCGGCTCGTTGATTCTTTTCAGCGAGGACCTCAGTGACTATCCCGTGACGCCCAGTTTCTGGGAAGGCAACTCGGCCCATCGTTGCCAGTCGCCTCTGAGTGCCAACGGAAAAACCAACATCTCGGTTACCGGAAACGGCACAATCAACGGAAACGGCAACGCGTGGCGTCCCGTCAAGAAGATGAAAATGACTTCGGGCCAGTGGTCGGCACTTACCGCCGGTGGTGCTCTTGGCTCAAAGGGCGATGTGTGGTATCCCAACGAGTCCGTCAAAACCGTCAGCGAGAATCTTTCAATGGTTAAACGCGCCGAG
The DNA here is from genome assembly GCA_022511505.1 of Muribaculaceae bacterium. GTDB lineage: Bacteria > Bacteroidota > Bacteroidia > Bacteroidales > Muribaculaceae > HGM05190. Next base: position 2,127 of record JAFLTK010000267.1, on the reverse strand, counting down.
CAACAACCTGATAATAAAGCGCTTTGGGATTCAATCCACGACTTCTTGCGCCCCGTGCTCGTTGGCTTTGTCTCGTGTAAGAATGTACTGCTTGAAGGTCCGTGCTTTGAAAATTCACCCGCATGGAATATCCACCCGATGCTTTGCGAAAACTTGATTATCAACAATATAACCGTTCGCAACCCCTGGTATGCACAAAATGGCGACGGTCTCGACGCCGAGTCGTGCAAAAATGTAATTGTAAGCAATTGCAAGTTTGACGTGGGCGACGACGCAATCTGTATCAAGTCAGGCAAAGACAAGGAAGGCCGCGACAGAGGTGTGCCATGTGAAAATGTCATCATTGAGGGTTGCACCGTTTACCATGGTCACGGCGGTTTTGTGATAGGCTCGGAAATGTCGGGCGGTGCTCGCAATATCTCAATCCGCAACAGCGTTTTCATTGGTACCGATTGTGGCTTGCGCTTTAAGTCGGCTCGCGGTCGTGGCGGCGTAGTAGAGAAAATTTGGGTCGATGGCATCAAGATGGTTAACATCGACGGCGATGCCTTCACGTTTGATCTCTATTATGGCGGCAAGGGCGAGGCCACGATGATGCCTGTGACAGAGGAGACCCCGTCGTTCCGCGATATAACGGTGACCAATACCATCTGCCGCGGTGCCAAGCGTGCGATGTTCTTCAACGGTATTCCCGAGATGCCCGTCATGAATCTTTATGTGGGCAACAGCACGTTTGATGCCGACAAGGGCGCAATACTTAATTACGTTGACACCATCACCCTTGACAATGTTACCATCAACGCCGTCGACGGTGACCCGATTGAGACAAACCATGTCAACGGCCTTGTCATCAAGTAAAAAGCAAACATCCAATCGATAGAAAATCCCGGGCAACTTGCTCGGGATTTTTTTAGATTATTGGAAAGCCGGGAATAGGAGAATGTCGGGTAAAAGCCACAGACACACCTGCGACAAACCTGCTATCGCTCGTAATTGCCGGGTCCGTTCTATATTGTTCCACAATCTCTACATAAAGCAAAGCCCCTTAACTACAGCGAGTTAAAGGGCTTTCACAGTGCGCAATTCTGCCTAATTATCGAACCTTTATCAACGATTTTGAGAAAATCATTGAGTTTATAGATTGGTATCGTTCTTATAGGGTAAGCTGAGATAAAAGTTTAGAAAAAACCGCTAAACTATGTGATGTTTCAGCAAGTACTGTCCAAAGAGTTAAAAAGAATTTTCAATATAAAATGATAATGTGATTCGGCGAAGCCGAATCACCTATCATTCTTCAAAAGTGACAATTCATTTAGTTTTTTCCATAATGGTAACAATATCGTCTGCAAGTTCATTAATGGAATCCTCTGTGTAAAAATATCCATTTTCTTCTAATCTTACCAACGGATTGGCCTTGAACACTTCTTCAAGGAAGGAAAAAATATCTTGTGACAATAAATTGCCATTGGGAGCTATCTCTATAGCTTTTATTTTAAGTGGAACCGCTTTCATACTATTTTATTTTTCTAAGTTGTAGTCTTTGATTTGGATTTTTTGATTTTGCTGAATTAACTTCCCGATATAGATAATCTCCGTTTATATCTCCGTGTCCACTGAATCCTTCTTCCATATTTGGAAAAACTATGCGAGGGTTCTCGTCCATAGCTAACCAAATACTACCATCATTAGATATTCTATTCGACCATGAACCATAAGCTACAACATCAGAACCTTCTCTATGGATATTAACTGATTCATCACTGTTTAGAATAATTATCCATTTACTCCCAATGTTATCTACTACCTCGTAAGTTCCTTCTATAATATTTGTAGATGAAGAAGATTTAGTAGTTACATTATCCTCTTGATTATAAGTTGATGTATTTTGAGTTTCAGAACTATTTTGAGAGCTTTTTAGCTCTTCAATTTGTTCCTCAAGATAAGCAATTCTTGCTTTGTCTGCTGAATTAGAACAGCTGACCATGAAGAATATAAATAATACACAAGTTACTATATTTTTTATAATTTTCATATCACTTTCAATTTAGAAATTAATTTAATTAAGTCCAATTGTTGAGGTATAGACAAAATAAAAACGTGGACTTTTGTTTATCGTCTACGTTTCTG
>JAFLTK010000266.1 GCA_022511505.1 Muribaculaceae bacterium | reverse complement strand
TTTGGGGTATACACGCTTTCCAGGCGTGCCTCTTCAGCCACTCGAGCACCACTCCAGACTGGTTTTGCGGTGCAAATTTAGTGATTTAATCGGAAAGTTACAATATTTGCAATAAAATTTTTCCCGGAGACGCGTGGTTACGAGGAATCGGAGGCGTTACTGATGGCTATGATAAAAAGGAGCCTCGGGAATAGACGGCGAGGGCGCGGCCTGAATGGTCGCGCCCTCGCGGGAATGGGTTATTTCATGAACGGTTTATTCAGCGGCGGGGCCGAGGACTACGACGCGGTAGTTGCCTGAGCCGGCGAGCGCTTTCATAAAGTCTTGGATGTCGGTTGTGGTGATTGAGTCGACAACGGTGTCGGTGCCGTTGAAGGTGTCAACACCGTTGCGTGTCCAACCGCCGATTGCGCCAATCCAGGGACCGTTGAGTTCTTTCTGCTCGGCAAAACTCTTAATCATATATTCCTTGACCTTGGCAAGTTCCTCGGGCTTAACGTTTTCGCCCATTTGGCCCATGATTGTCTTAATTTCGGCGAGGACCTCGTCCTGCATTTCGGGCTTCATGGGGAACTGGCTTTGGAGGATGGTGTTGTTGACATCGGCAACGCGCATCATTGCGGCGGCAGCGCCAATAGAGTAAACGGCGCCCATTTCCTCGCGAATCTTCTCAAGCAGACGCTGTGACAGAATCTGACCTGCAACCGAGGCAATCTTCTGATTCTTGGCGTTGTAGGGAAGGTTGGTCTGGTCAACGATGAATACATAACTTTGGGGAGTCTGCATCCGGGCAGTCGAGGCGTTGATGCCTGCGCCGGGCTTGATGTCGAGAGCGGCGTTGAACACGGGAGCGGTTACAGCCTTGGCGGCGTCGCCGGGGAGCGATGCGATATACTTCTCAACGAGTTCGCGGAGTTGAGCCTCGTCAAAGTTACCGACGAATACAAATGTATAGTCGGCGGCATTGGCGGTCATTTGGCGAGCAATCTCGATGATGTTCTCGCGGTTGGCGTTGTTGACGTCGGCGGCATTGAGAGTCTGTTTGCGCGGCGACTCATAAAGTGCCTCATTAACGGCTACCTGGAATTTATACTCAGGGCTCGATACCTGATTGGCGATAATACCGCTGATTGTCGACTGGAGGGCGGCAAACTCTTCGGCGGTGTAATTGTACTCGGTCATGGTCATGTAGATGAGTTCCATCAAGGTGCCGAGGTCTTTGGGAGTTGTGCTACCGCTCATGTCGCGGGTATAGTCGTCAAGGCTGAGGCTGAGGCTTACTTTCTTGCCGGCAAGATACTTCTTGAGGTCGTTCTGGCTGTAGGTACCAAGACCATTGTCGTTCAGGAAGATGTCAAGCACGCGGAGGTCGGTGTCAAACTTGGCGGGGAGCACCGATGTACCACCCTTTGCAAGAGCCATGAACTGGATTTCGTCTTTCTTGAAGTCGGTTTTCTTGGCGATAACCTTGGCACCGTTGGAAAGGGTCCACTCGGTTGCACCCCACTGGGGAAGTTCCTCGGTCTTAACGATTGTTCCGGCGGGACGGAGGTTGGCGACGAGCGGTTCCTCTTTAACCTGGTCAACAAATGCCTCGATGGTCTCGCTGTCAACCTTCTTGACAGCCTCAACAAATTCCTCCTCGGTGGGATATACACCGTCGGGGTTATCGGCGTTGAGCGACAGGATGACGCGGTTGTCGTCGGTCATCGTCTGAGCAAAAACTTCATTGAGAACATCAACACTAATCATGTTGGCAATCTGAGTCATTATCTGATACTCGACCTCGATGCCGGGGATAGCGTCGTTGTCAAGGAAGTTGTCGACATATTCCTGAACGTAACTGCCGGTCTGGCGGCTCTCGCGGTTGTTGTAAACGTTCTCGAGGTTGGCCAGATACTTGCTGCGGGCACGTTCATACTCTGAAGCGGTGAAACCACCCTTGGCGGCGCGAACGGCCTCACGATAGACGGCCTCGAGGGCACCCTTGACATCAGTTCCGTTGGCAACGGCGCTGATGGTGAAAGCGTCCTTGGTCTTGGCGAGGAAGTATTCGCCAAACGAGCAACTTGCAGCTGCAAAAGGCGAGTTGGGCGACGACATGATCTCGTTGAGACGCTCATTAAGCATCGACGAAATCATGCGCTCCATATACTGCATCTGGAGGAAGATGGCGGTGTTGTGATACTCGCGGGGAAGAGGGTCGGAGAGGAACATCATCTGGACGATGTTGGTGGTCTGCTCGGGGTCGTGGCCGATAGCATAGATCGTGCCTTCGTGGTCGGCAACGGGGAAGTAGACACGTTCGGGAGCGTCGGCAGGCATCTCGATGTCGCTGAAAATCTCCTTGATTTTGTTCTCGATGCGGTCAACGTCGATGTCGCCGACAACGATGATACCCTGCTGGTCAGGACGGTACCATGCTTCATAGTAGTCACGCAAGGCCTGATAGGGGAAGTTGTCAACAACCTCCATCGTACCGATGGGAAGACGGTAACCGTATGGGCTGTTGGGATACATCACCGGTAGAAGTTGCTCGATGATGCGCATCTGGCCCACGTTGGTACGACGCCACTCCTGGTGGATAACGCCACGTTCCTTGTCAATTTCCTCGGGCTCGAGAAGCAGGTCGTTGGCCCAGTCGTGGAGAATCAGCAGACACGAATCCTGAACACCTTTGCGGGCCACGGGAACGTTGCTGATATTGTAGACCGTCTGGTCAACCGACGTGTAGGCGTTAAGGTTGGCACCAAACTTGATACCGACGCTTTCACACCAGTCAACGATGCCGTTGCCGGGGAAATGTTTTGTTCCGTTGAAACACATGTGCTCCAGGAAATGGGCAAGACCGCGCTGGTTGTCCTGTTCGAGGATAGAGCCAACCTTCTGGGCGATGTAGAAATCGGCCTGACCCTTAGGAGTCTCATTGTGACGAATGTAATAGGTCAAGCCATTGGGCAGAACACCGATTCTGACCTCCGGGTCAACCGGAAGTTCCGGAATCTGCATCTGGCTTAAATCTTGCGCCACCAATCGGGGACACAAAACGACGCTCACAATGGCGAGCGCCAGCATTTTAAACATTTTTTTCATCATTCAATAACTTGAATTTTATAATGATTGATTGCAATTTATATACATATATGACGCGATAACTGCCCAAAAGTTACATCTCGCAACGCGAATTTTCATCATCAGGCGGTTTTCAGCACACAAAGGTAACACTTTAATTTATATAAAACCCGCCAAAAAGCATAAAATTCAACAAATCCCCAAAATATATTGAGTTTTCCCGATTTCGCCCGTTCGGGCTCATTCCCGCCGGAAGACAAAAGCCATCGCAGCCACCCGGCACTCCGGTATATTCAGTATATTACATCTTTTATCAAATTTTTCTTGTGATTGATTGGGTTAGTATGATAATTTTGGTTAACTTTGTGGCTGACGACATTAAATAATGGGGAGTTATGTCACGTTGCCTTAACTATATACCATGTCGGCTTGGAAGGTTGCAACCAAACGAGAATTGTGGAACTGTTTTTGAATTGACACATTTCAAAATCGAGCCTTGATTTTTAATGTCTTCTTAAATTTGCAACATCAAAATTAAAAACTCAATTAAATAACTAAAATTATGGCAATTAATCTTGAGAAAGGCCAGCGCATTGGCATCGGCCTGCAGAAAGTTGGCGTAGGCCTGGGCTGGGATCCCAACCAGGGAACAGGCTATGACTTTGACCTTGATGCATCGGCATTCATGCTTGGTGAAAACAAAAAGACTCCTCAGGACGAGTTCTTTGTATTCTACAACAATCAGAAGTCGCCCGACGGCGCTGTTGAATCATCGGGTGATGACTTGACCGGCGGCAACAGCGATGGCAGCGATGACGAGACGCTGACTGTTGACTTGGCAAAGGTTGATCCCCGCGTCAATGAAATCTTGTTCACGGCCACTATCCACGATGCCGAGAATCGTCGTCAGAATTTCGGTCAGGTCAGAAACAGCTATATCCGCATCTATAATGCCGTTACCAACGAGGAGATCGCCAAGTATGATTTGGACGAGGATTTCTCGATTGAAACTGCCGTTGAATTCGGCCGTCTGTACCGCAGAAACGGCGAGTGGAAGTTTGAGGCTATCGGCAACGGCTTCAAGGGTGGCTTGGAGCAACTCGTCAACAAATATTGCTATTAATCGATATGGCTATAAATCTAAAGAAAGAATCGCCTCAGGAGATTTCGTTTAAGAAATTTATCGTAGGTCTAGGTTGGGATATTAACGAACTTCCAAACGAAGACTTCGACCTGGATGTTTCTGCATTCTTAATCGGTGCAAACGGCAAAGTCCTGACCGACGACTACATGGTTTTCTATAATTCTGAAAAGAGACTAAAAGCCGATGATGATGGGAACCTGATTCCTCCCGTCAAAATTGTGCCAAGCTCTCATTGGAGAGACAATTCCCAAATGAGGTCTCAATCGCGCCCTACTGATCCCGAAATTTCAGTAATAGGCTCTATTGATTTAGAGGAAGGCGGCGAGGAACGTTTAGATATTGACCTATCAAACGTTAGATCTGACGTTCATAGAATCATTATCTGCGCAAGTATTTATGATGCTTGTAACCGTAGACAGAATTTTGGAAGAGTTGAAAACGCATATATCCGAATTTGCCAAGAAGGTAAAACCGGAGTTGGTCAAGAGACTTATCGATATGACTTGACTGAAGATTTTTCAACTTCTAAATCGGTAGAATTTGTTCAACTTAGGCGCACTGGCTCTCAGTGGGAAGTTGAAGCATTGGGAATTGGACATAAGGGAGAATTAGACGAACTAGTTTCACTATACGTAGGTTAGTATTATGGCAATTGAACTGAAGAAAGGTGGTGATACCCACCGCATTGACCTTACTAAACGCACGGGGCCCAATCTGAATGGTGAAATAATAATTAATCTTGATTGGAGTAAAGGTAACGGTGGCTTTTTAGGTCTGTTTAAGAAAGACATCGACCTTGATTTGGGTTGCTTCTATGAAATGCGCGACGGCACGAAGATGCTCATTGACGGCGTTCAGTTCTCACATGGCAGAGGTGGTAGTCGTGACCAGCAAACTCGTCAGGGGTGCTATACCAAGCCTCCTTATATCTGGCATTACGGCGATGTCCGTTCAGGTGGATCGGGAGAAACCATTTCTGTGAACCCGGCAGGTGTCAACGCGATTAAGCGCATCATCGTTTATACTTTTATTTATGATGGTGTTGCCCGCTGGAACGAGACCGACGCGGTTGTCAAGGTGGCAGTTCCCGGAGCGGAGACAGTCGAGGTCAAAATGGGCCAGCAGACAAGCGACAAGAAGTTCTGTGCCATCGCTGAACTTGACTTTAACGGCGACAATTCTATTACCGTAAAGAAACTTGTCACGTTCCACAAAGGTCACGAGGACTGTGACCGTGTCTATAACTGGGGATTCAGATATACACCCGGCTCTAAAGATTAAAGTGTAAAACCTAAGACCGTAACAATATGGCAATTAGACTTGAAAAAGGACAGAGAATTAATCTCGAGAAGTCCAACGGCTCCAAACTGACGCAGTTCTGCGTTGGGTGTAACTGGGGCGCAGTTACCAAAAAAGCATTTTTCGGCCTGTCAACATCTATTGTTGATGTCGACCTTGACCTTAGTTGCATGGTTTTTGACGACCAGGGCAAACCAATCGACCACATCTATTCTCCCCTCTACCGTTTTGGCGACCGCAACGTTGGGCTGCCCAATGGCAAACTTGACAGTATCGACCGCGCCCTTCACCACACCGGCGACGACCTTCAGGGCGACACCGGCGGCGACGACGGTCTTGACAATGAGATTATTACGGTCGACTTGAATCGAGTTAACCCCAATGTCAACTCGATTGTGTTCTTCCTCAACGTCTATAACAACAACGAGTATTCTGGCGATTTCTCGGGGATTCCCTACGCCTATATTCGCATGTTTGAACCTACAATGAGAAACGGCCGGATTACCGGCGTCAAAGAAACCTTTGCCCAGTATGACGTGTCGACCAAGACCGACTGTATCGGAATGCGCGGCCTCGTCCTCGGCAAACTCTACAAGAGAAACGGCGAGTGGAAATTCAATGCCATTGGCGATGCTTTCCCCGACAAATCTATTGTCAACACCATCGCTCGCGTTATAAAAGATTATTCACGTTAAACCAATATCAATATGAGAAGATTACCTGTTTATATTCTTCTTGACACCTCGGGCTCAATGTATGGCGAGCCTATCGAAGCCGTCAAGAATGGAGTGCAGATAATGCTGTCGGCACTCCGCGGGAATCCCTACGCTCTCGAGACTGCATTTTTAAGTATCATCACTTTCAACAGCACCGCTCAGCAGGATGTCCCTCTCACCGAACTTGCCAATTTCCAGCAGCCCAATCTGGCCGCAAGCGGTTGCACTGCCCTTGGCGAGGCATTGTCACTGGTCACCAAGCGCGCCAACGACGAGGTTAAGAAAACAACCCCTGAGCAGAAAGGCGACTGGAAACCGCTGGTGTTCATCATGTCGGACGGCGAACCGACCGATAACCTCCAGAAAGGTATCAACGACTTCAAGTCGCGCAAGTGGGGCGTCGTTGTTGCCTGTGCAGCCGGTAATGGCGCAAACACCAACACGCTGAAACAAATCACCGAGAATGTTGTCAAACTCGACACGACGTCGAGCAAAGACATGGAGGCCTATTTCAAGTGGATCAGCGACTCAATCGGCACAACCTCCGAGAAACTTGACGAAGGTTTCGGCGAAGTTGCCGGCTTAAGCGAACTCCCGCCGCCTCCTCCCGAAGTGAACATCGTAGTTTAATAAAACTCGAGGGGAAGAAATTATCTCGATTCTTTCTTCCCCTCACTTCCATTGCATTATCATGAGTAGAAGATTGCCCGTTTATATACTTATCGACACGTCCGGCTCAATGAATGGCGAGCCTATCGAGTCGGTAAAGGTTGGACTCGAGGCCATGGTTTCGAGCCTGCGCCAAGACCCGTTTGCCTTGGAGTCGGCAGCGCTAAGCATTATCACATTTGACCGCGATGTCAAGGTTGTTCTCCCGATGACACCCCTCGAGGACCTGCAATTGCCCGAAATTTCGACTCCCGAGTCGGGCCCGACCCACACCGGCGCGGCATTACGACTCCTTTGCGAGCAAGTGGACAAGGAAGTCAGATTGAGCACGCCCGAGCGCAAGGGAGACTGGATGCCGTTGCTGTTCTTAATGACAGATGGTAAGCCAGCCGATATACAGTTGTATAATCAAATAATTCCCGAGGTTAAAAAGCGTCGATTTGCCAGTATCGTTGCCTGCGCGGCCGGAATGAAAGCTAAAACAGAACCCTTGAAATTGCTCACAGACAATGTTTATGCGATTGATTCGCTTGACAGTGCAACATTTAAACAATTTTTCGTGTATGTTTCTGGAATTATTAACGAAGGTAGTAAAAGTGTAAGTTCCACCGAAGACTTGACCTTGCCTCCTCCACCCGAGGAAGTCAATCTTATCGTTTAATTCAACTCTCGCGGTGACTTTTCAGAATCTTCTCGGATTGAAATCTCGTCCCTCCAGGACGATCCCGAGAGGCGGTCGCTGACCCCGCACTGCGCGCTTCGCGCTTGTACGGGGTTAATGAAAGAAACATCGCTCCGCGATGCTGGCGCTTGTCGCAATTAAGAGACCTTGCTATCGTAACCTCTACAATTGACAAGTTACGATAGCAAGGTCTCTTAATTGCGATGCTGGCGCTTGTCGCAATTAAGAGACCTTGCTATCGTAACT
>JAFLTK010000265.1 GCA_022511505.1 Muribaculaceae bacterium | reverse complement strand
GTTTCTCGACATCAAAATCATTCTTCATCAGCGCTTTAGACAATATTGTCGGCACTCCCGAACGACACCAATAGTCCTCTATTTTCCTTTTATGAAGCGCGTAGTTTATGCTGAAAGGGTTATAGATGTCCAGCATTTTCTGCGAAAAATGATACCCGTCATAGTAGAATTTCAGTTTCTGGTATACTTCGGCTTTATCGGAACCTAACTCGCCGGCCCAGGCCTCTATTCCGCGGTCGTAGTATCGATGAAGTTCATCCTCTGTAATGCCACAAATTCCGGCATACTGATCATCTAACGTAATGTCGTTCAAGTTGTTAAGTCCGCTAAAAACCGATACTTTTCCAAAGCGGGTAACGCCTGTCAACATGCAGAACTTCAAATAATGTTCAGCATTTTTCAAGACCGAGTAAAACCCATGGAGCTGCTCACGATAAGGCCCTTGCAACTCTCGATTATCGATTGTTGAAACAAGGGGCGCATCATATTCGTCTATTAATACCACAACCTGCTTACCTGTTGTTTGATAGAGGTTCTCGATGAGATTATAGAAACGAACGGATATATTCAAAGAAGCGACAGATTGTTCAAAGCCAAATTTTGCTTCATAGTTTTTTAAAGCGTTAGAAAGGTAAGCAAGGATTGTGTCGCCGTCATCATATATTTGCCCGCTCAGATTGAAGCGAAGAATAGGAAATGACTCCCACTCGTCGGGTTGCAACGAGTCGATTTCCAGGCCCTTAAAAAGGGCTCGGTTTCCGGCAAAATACGCAGCCAATGTGTCGAGGAAAAGACTCTTGCCAAATCGACGCGGACGCGCAAGAAAGTAATAAGTACCATGCTCGGTTAGAGTGTGGATATAGCCGGTCTTGTCCACGTAGACAAGACCATTATCGCGAATTCTTCTAAAACTCGCGGTATCAATCGGGTACAAAAGATCCTTTCCCATACTGTGCTAAATATTAATCGCAAAGATAAACAAAAATCTCTTCAAAAACGACTTTTGTTTAAAGAAAATTTATTACTTTTGACGTTTCAAAACTGTTATGCCATCAGTAAGCAATATTTTGTATGGAAAATCTGAAAGTTAAGATAGTTAACAAGTCGCCAAACGCGTTGCCGTGCTATGAAACCGGGTCGAGCGCCGGTATGGACGTGCGCGCGTGGCTCGACGAGCCGGTGACCCTCGAGCCGCTTGAGCGCAAACTGATACCTACAGGCCTCTCAATCCAGTTGCCGCGCGGCTATGAGTGCCAGATTCGCCCCCGAAGCGGCCTCGCCTTGCGCCACGGTCTCTCGATTGTCAACACTCCCGGAACCGTCGACGCCGACTATCGCGGCGAGATTGGCGTGGTTGTCATCAACCTCTCTCGCGAGCCATTCACAATCAATCCCGGCGACCGTATCTGTCAGATGGTCATCAAGGAATACACCCGCGTAGAGTGGGAAGAGGTCGAGCGCCTTGACCACACCAAGCGCGGCGACGGCGGCTGGGGACACACCGGCGTTGACTAACCCTCTTCCTCAAATTGAAGGTTAAAGGGTTTAGGAATACCATCCTCTAATCTCTCATCTCTGTTTTCTAAAACACCACGACAGTGACTATCTCAAAAAGCAAATACCTCGCCTTGGGCGCCGCATTGCTCCTTGCCATTACCGGCTTTGCCGGAACCAAGGAGCAAGATGATGCCGACCGCCATAATCGCGCCAAGGCCGACTATGTCTACATGTCGATGCTTGATGCCAAAATCAATCATGACATTATAAACTATTATGAAATGGCCCAGAGGGCTCGCGCTCTCAACCCGGCCGACACAACAATAGGCTACTATGCCGGCTTGACAGGCTATCTCATCGACCAACAAAGTTACTCGCCTGACTCTGAGGAGATTGAGGCATCGTTTGCGTTGATGAAAAACTATGTATATGCCAACCCCGATGACTATACCTCGGCTCGCATATTTTTCAACGCCTTGCGCCGTTCCGGCAATATCGACGAGGGCGTCAAGTTGTGGAAGATGCTCCACGAGTATTACCCGACGCGCCCCGACGTTACATACGCCTACGCCCAGGTACTCACCTCGACCGACGACTCTCTGTCCCTGCGTCACGCCATGGAACTCTATGACTCTCTGGAGGTTATCAATGGCCAAAGCATCGGATTAAGCTCCAATAAGATGCAACTGATGATGATGCTTGAAGACACCGTCTCGACCCTCGCCGAGTTGCGTCGCGTTCTGAATGCCGGTCCCGCCGTGGTTGAAAACAATGTCTTTGCCGGCGACGTGTTCAACGCCCTCGGCATGCCTGACAGCGCCATCGTCTACTTCAACCGCGCCTGTGAAATCGACTCGACAAGCGGACAGGCCTATTATTCTCGCGCCGACTTCTATAAGGAACTCGGCGACTCAATCGAGTATGAGCGCGACGTGCTCAACGCTATCCGCATGCCGTCGCTCGACCCCGATGTCAAGGCCGGCATTTTGCGCGACTATGTTGGAACCTACCTCGGCGACTCGCTGAAAACCGAACAACTCGACGCCGTGTTCAAGGACGTTATCAGCCAGCATCCCCATTATGCCCCGCTTCACTACCTATATGGCAGTTTCCTGGCAATTGAGAATAATTATGAAGAGGCAGCGATCCAAATTTCGTTTGGCAACGACCTTGAGCCGACCGAAGATGAAGATATGTGGGAGCGGGCAATAAGACTCTGGGTGGCCGCCGGCAATCGTGAGGAGGCCCGCCGAGTTGGTGACCAAGCACTGACCTATTTCCCTGACAACCAGTCGCTGATGATAGCGACCGGTTCGGCAATCGGCACGACCGACACCATCGCCGCTTTACAATATTTCAACCGCGCCCTTGAGTCGCTCGACTCTACGAATACCTACGGACAATCGATTGTCTATACCTACATGGGCGACATGTATTCGGCCGATGATAGTATTAGCCGCGCGATGCCTTACTACGAAAAGGCCATCGAGGTAAACAGCAATAACCGTATCGCTCTCAATAACTTAGCCTACTTTATAGCCATAACGGGCGGCGACCTTGACCGCGCCGAAGAACTCGTCTGCAAGGCGCTCGACATTGAGCCTGATGATACATCGGCTCTCGACACATACGCTTGGGTGCTATTCAAAAAGAAAAGATTCAAGGAGGCTAAAGAACAGATTGACAAGCTGTTGGAGATGAGCGATGAAAACGCGGCCGATGTCTGGGACCACGCCGGCGATATCTATTTCATGAATGGTCTACATGAGGAGGCGCTTGAATACTGGGAGCGCGCCCACGAACTCGAGCCCGACAATAAACTCATCGAGAAAAAAGTTACCCATCGAACCATCTTCTTTGAATAACCACTGATATGTTGAAAATCAGCAATATAATCCTTAAACTCGTGACGGTGGTCACGCTCGCGACCTTGACATGGTCATGTCACTCGTCGCGCCAAGTGACCGCCTCGTCAACGTCGTCAGTAACGTCGTCAACGTCGACGGCCTTGGCCCCGATGTCAACGCCGGCCTCGCATGGAGTCCCCGCCGGCAACGACGCTATCGACCGACTCGTCGGCTCCTACAGCAACGACTGGACCGACTTCTCGGCATCGGTAACTCTAGCCCTAGAGGCTCCAAAATCGATGACACTTTCGGGCAAGATGACGGTTGTCAACGGCGCCGGGTTCAACATTTCGCTGAGGATGCTTGGTTTTGAAGTGGCCGCAATCACGGTTGTTGGTGACTCTATATTCGCATACGAAAAAATGGGCAAACGCGCTGTCGCCGAGAGCGTTACATCGATTGCTCGCGAGACCGGCATCACGACAGCCGACGTCGTGTCGCTACTGCTCGGCCAGATTGTGCTACCCGGCGGAAACGCCGTCATTGAACCGGCGGCCGAACGCCAAGTGCAGATTTACACCGCAACCGACGGCCCGGTGCAGATTGGTTGGCTCATCTCGACGCCTTCCGATACCAACGCGCAGCCTGTTGCCGCCATTATCGGCACAAACTCGTCAAGCGGTCAGTTGACCTACCGGAATTTTGTAAGTTCGCCGGCAGGCCCGGTTGCGGGTCAAGTCCAAGTCTCGGCTACGACCGCCAAAGCGGCCATGAAAGGGACGATGTCAGTGGCCTATTCGGGTGCAAAGTGGAACACCGGCGCCCGTCTCTCGCGCCCGTCTCTTGGTAGTTATCAGATAGTTAAGTTTGACCAACTTTTAAACATTCTCAAATCTCTCTAAAGCGCAGTGAAATCTATCTGTCGATATATAACCCTCGTGTTGGTGGCGGCAATGATTGCCGCCCCGTCGCTCGACGCCAAGAAAACCAAAGGCGGGAGCAGCTCAACGAGTCGTAGCGCCAATACCGTCAAGCGCGAGCAAAAAGCCACACGCGACGAGATTAACCGCACCCGTCGCGACCTCGAAGACACTCGCCGCATGACGTCGCGCGAGTTGAGCAATCTGGAGTCGATACGTGCCGATATCGACCAAAATGTCTCACAAATTAAAGAATATCAGACATCTATCGACTCGCTTGAAAATCTGATGGTGAATCTTGGCGACTCGATTGTCATCATGGAGACCGAACTCGCCAAGTTGCGCCAAGGCTACGCCAATGAACTCAGGCAGATGCAGCCATCGTTGCGTCCCATGGGCCGATTGGCGTTCATCTTTGGCGGCAAGTCGATAGGCGAAATCTACCAGCGATTGCGCTACACCGGTGAGTTCAACCGCTGGCGCCGCGAACGCTCTCAGCGATTGCAGCGCGCCACCATTGAACTCGATCGTCGCCACCAGCGCCTTTCGGCTATCGACGCCTCACGCCGTCAAGCGCTTAACGATCTGAATATCACTCGCAATACTCTTGCAGCCTCTGAACGCAAGTCCCAAAACATCGTCGCCAGTCTCCGACAAAACGAGGCGCAATTGCAGCAGGAACTTGAGGAACGCGAACGCCGTGCCCGCAATCTCGACAACGAACTCGACCGCATCATTCAGGAAGAACAACGAGCCGCTGCCGAACGTCAGCGCCGCGCCGACCAAAAGAAAAAGGCCGCGCAATCGCGCTCGTCAAACACAAAACCCGCGACTACCCAGCCATCGACAAAACCGAGTAAAACGGCATCTCCGTCAACCCCGGCAACAGCCTCTAATTCAACATCCTCGGCATCATCAGGCTCGGCAAAACCTACCACAGCCGCTGTCACAACAGGCTCCTTTGCCTCAGCCAAAGGTAAGTTGATGTCGCCTGTAACGGGCAGTTATAAAATAATCAAGCGTTTCGGACGCCAGCAACACCCTGATTTACCGCATGTTACCATCGACAACCCCGGCGTCGACTTTGAGACCTCATCGGGTGCATCGGCACGCGCCGTCTTTGGCGGCGTCGTCTCGGCCATCTTCAAGCAAGACGGCTACAACACGATTGTGATGGTGCGCCACGGCGACTATCTGACCATCTACGGCGGCCTGGACAATATCTCGGTGCGCAGCGGTGAAACCGTCTCGGCAGGCCAATCGCTCGGCCGTGTCACCGGCGACAGCGAGGGGCGACCGATTCTCCATTTTGAGGTGCGCCACGAGCGAACAAAACTTAACCCTCTCTCATGGATTAACTAATTCATAACCAATTGATAACCAATCAGTAAATATAAACCTTCAAAACAGTTTTCAACTATGGGAAAATTTCTCAGTGACTTCAAAGAATTTGCAATGAAAGGCAACGTTGTCGACATGGCAGTTGGTGTTATCGTCGGCGGCGCTTTCGGAAAGATTGTCAGTTCTCTCGTTAACGACATCATCATGCCCGTTATCACCGTTTGCACCGGTGGCGACGGTTTTGCCAATCTCAAGTATGTCATCAAGCCCGCCCAAGAGGCCGTTGGCGATGTTGCTGCCATGGAAGAGGTTGCCATAAACTATGGCATGTTTATCCAGAACATCGTCGACTTCCTCATCATCGCGTTCAGCATCTTTGTCGCTCTCCGCGTTATCATGAAATTCAAGAAAGCCGAGAAAGAGGCCGAGGAAGCACCGGCTCCCGCTCCCGAACCCTCTAAGGAGGAAGTTCTTCTCACCCAAATCCGCGACATCCTCGAGAAAAAATAATCATTTTCTTTCAGCACTATACAACGCCACTGCCTCCATCGGGCGGTGGCGTTGTTGTTGCAGGAGCCGTCGTGGCCGCGGCGTTTGAGCGGTCGATGGCGCTATTGCGGGCACGTGACTCGGCGATATCATAGAAAGCCCTTGGCGTCAGCAATTTAACGATGCCCCACGAGATGGTCACGCCAATGACGATGGGCAAGAATATATTATAACTCGACGTCATTTCCATTGTCAAAAAGATTGCCGTCAGCGGGGCGCGGATAACGCCGCCCATCACCGCTGCCATCCCTACGATAATCATCACCGCCGGCGAGTAGTTGGTGTGAAACCACGTGTTGGCCGCCGTCACGACAAAGAGGCCCATCATTGCACCGGCAAAGAAGGTCGGAGCAAAATCACCGGCCACGCCGCCGCCACTGTTGGACGCACACGCCGCCCAACTTTTCAATAGCAAGAACACGCCGGCGCCTACGAGGACCGTCATCGCCGTGTCGCCCCTGAGCGCAATCATGCATCCGTCGAGAAACACGTCGGTCTGTCCGTTTATCATTTCGGTCATCATCATGAAGCCCTCGCCGTAAAGTGACGGAAACATGAACACCATTGCCGCCAGCATGAGCCCCGACGCGAGATTGCGCAGCCACGGGTTGGGAATCGACGCATAGCGGTCGCCCATCTTGGTCATCACCGTCGAGAAATAGGTTGCATACAGACCACACGCAACCCCGAGGACGATAATTCCCGGGATAATGTGCGGGTCAAACAATTCGGCGTTAACCCACTGTATATCATAAGTATAACCGCTCATCCAGTAGGCGACCAGCGACGATGTCACACACGAAATCAACGTTGCCACAATCAGCGGAGTCGACAGCGACATCTTCAGCACCTCAAAGGTGAAAATCATTCCTCCGATTGGCGCCTTGAAGATTCCCGCAGTGCCGGCTGCCGCGCCGATGCCGAGCATTGCAGTCATCATGTCGCGAGGAACGCGCATCAGTCGACCGATGTTGCTACCGACGGCCGCGCCCGTGTAGGCTATCGGTCCCTCGGTGCCCGCCGAACCACCCATGCCGAGGGTCAGCGTCGACCCGATAATCGCCCCGAAACAGAGGCGCGGGCTCATTGTCGGGTTGTTGTCGTGGGTGCGAACAACGATGCGCGAAATGCCATGCTCGATGTTGTCACGCAAGATGTAGCGCACAAATATTCCCGTCAACATAATGCCCGCAACGGGAGTCAACAATAGCAGGTAGTCGGGGCCCGAAGTGGGCAGACCATGCGGGAGTATCAGCGTGGTTACCAGATGAATCAACCATTTTAACAGCCATGACAGCACGCCGAGAGCCACGCCGATAAAAAATGCCGTCGTGTAAAGATAGCCCTGTGCGGGGAGATGCATTCCAATCCACCGCAACATCGCCATCGCTCTATTCACAATCGCTGAACTGTTCATTATCAATCGGTTGAAACGTAGATGGAACAATAGGTCGCGTTACCGCCAAATGTTCACATTATTATAACGCGCGAGATTCCCTCAAAGTTTTCACGCCGCACGCCAAGCCTCTGAAAATCTTCAAAAAAGCAAAAAAATTGCCTTGAGATGCAAAAAAGGCAAAAAAAATTTGCACACCTCAAAAAAACACTCTACCTTTGCACTCAGAAAAAACAGAACCACTGCCTTGTGGTGTAATGGTAGCACGTCGGATTCTGGTTCCGCCTGTGAGGGTT
>JAFLTK010000264.1 GCA_022511505.1 Muribaculaceae bacterium | reverse complement strand
GTCGTGGAGGATAGCGCCAACAACCTGAGCAGCAGCAGCACCGGGAGCATACCATGCCGAGGTGCCGAGCAACTTGGTCAGCGTGGCACCCCCAACCATCGTGTCGGCAGCAACCTTGGCCAAAGTCTCGGCGTCAAGGAGTTCTGAAGCGGGCAGACCGCGATAGGCAGCGTAGCGAACGAGCGGAATCATCGTTGTGTCGCCGTGACCGCCGATAACGATACCCTCAACCTCGGTAGCGTTGGCTCCGAGAGCGAGGCTAAGGAAATACTTGAAGCGAGCGCTGTCGAGCGCGCCGCCCATACCGATGATGCGGTTTTTGGGCAGACCGCTGGTCTTGTGGATGAGGTAGGTCATGGTATCCATGGGGTTGGACACGCAGATGATGATAGCCTCGGGAGAATATTTCAAAATACTGTCGGTCACCGACTTAACGATACCGGCGTTGACACCGATGAGTTCCTCGCGAGTCATGCCCGGCTTGCGGGGAATACCCGATGTGATGACAACAACGTCGCTGCCGGCTGTCTTCTCATAGTCGTTGGTGACACCGGTCAGGCGAGTGTTTGTGCCAAGGATATTAGCAGTCTGCATGATATCCATGGCCTTGCCCTCGGCGAGACCCTCTTTAATGTCAATCAACACAACCTCGTCGGCAACCTGGGTGGTTACCAACACATTAGCACAAGTTGCGCCTACGTTACCGGCGCCTACAACTGTTACCTTTGACATACTTGAACTTTCTTATATAGTTTGAAAAATTATTGGCTCTTTGATAAGGGCAAAATTAGCAATAATTTCAATAACTCCAACATTTCATTAAAGAAATTTTTCCACAATAACAACAATTCTTCCCATTTAGCGTAACACCTGTATCGCGACGGCATTCAAGCCCGTCGTTTAACCATCTCTAAAACAAACCTATCCCTACAACCCGGCCTATCCATTAACTCGCATGAGGGTAAGGCCGTCGCGAAGGGGGAGGATGACAGTCTCGAGGCGGGGATGACGGGCGACCATGTTGTTGAAGTCGACGATGGCGGCGGTCTGCGGGTCGTCGTTGGCGACGGGGTCGAGGACTTTGCCGTCCCAGAGGGTGTTGTCGGCGATGATGAAGGCGCCGTCGTGGAGGCGGGGGAGCAACAGGTCGAGATAGCGGGTATAGTGGCGCTTGTTGGCGTCGATGTAGACCAGGTCGATAGCCTCGACATCGAGCGTGGGGATGATGTCGAGGGCGTCGCCGATGTGGAGGATGATGTCGGTCCCGCCTGTTGGGGAGGTGGCAAAGAGGTTGAGCAGCCCGTCTTCCATCTCGTCGTTGATTTCGACGGTGTGGAGCGTAGTCCCCGGCTCCATTCCTTCGGCGAGGCAGAGGGCCGAGTAGCCGGTGAATGTCCCGAGTTCGAGGGCTACACGCGGCTTTATCATCGAGGCGAGCATGGCGAGGATGCGGCCTTGATGGTGGCCGGAGCACATGCGCGGGTAGAGGTTGTAAAGGTGGGTGTGGCGATAAAGTCGCTGTAGGTGGTCGGGCTCGGGACTGATGTGGGCGGTGATGTAATCGTCGAGTGCTGAATCCATCGTTGCCGGGGTTACTTGTCCTCGAGGGTGTAGAGCAGCGCGTTGATGGCAAGGCGGTAACTATCGGCACCAAAGCCGGTTATCGTCCCGCGGCACACCGGGGCTATCAACGATTTTTGGCGAATCGGCTCGCGGGCGGCGGTGTTGCTCATGTGGACCTCGACGACGGGGATTTTGATGCCGGCGATGGCGTCGGCAAGGGCAAGCGAAGTGTGGGCGTAGGCGCCGGCGTTGAGAACGACGCCGACATACTCGCCGCCGCGCCATGCGTCGTGAAGGAGGTCAATAAGGTCGCCTTCGTGGTTGGTTTGGCGGAAACTGAGGTGGGCGTCGGGACACAGTTTGCCGGTGCGACGCAGGATGATGTCCATGTCCTCGGTTCCATAGATTTCGGGTTCGCGCTCACCGAGCAGATTCAGGTTTGGGCCGTTAAGAATTAGTATACGAGGTCTATTATCCATAGGTAAAAAGGATTAGGTTAATGTTGGGTCATTACAGAGGATGTATATAGCAAAGTGGGTCAGCACCATCAGGGCGACCAATATCCAGGTGACGTAGGGGCGCCGGCGGTAACTGATGACGGCAAGCCATGCCGCGGCGACGATGTAGAACGGGTAGCCCCACAGCAGCAGGCGCACGGTCTCTTGCAACCCCGTCGCGCCTATGTCGGCGAGCAGGCGGGGAAACGACACGGCCGGCAGCGCGGCGATGACGATTATCGCTATTACCCACCACGGGGCGCGTCGTTCGCTCGGACCCGGAGATAGGTTCATCATGACTTCGGCTGATTTTTCGCGGCGCGATAGGCCTCGATGGTTTTGGCAAGACCGTCGGCAAGGGAGAAGCGCGGCGCAAAGCCCCAGTCGGCAACGGCGCGGCTGATGTCGCAGTCCCAGTTGCGTTGGGCCATGATGCGGTACTTGTCACGGTTGAGGGTGCTCGCCTCCATCTTGAGCGCGGCAATCTTCTCGCTGACGGTGCTGACAGCCCATAGCATCCACAGCGGGAAGCGAACCGGCACCACTATCTTCTTGCCAAGCAACGCCTTGACCGTGTCGCGAAACTCCCGCTGGGTGTAGGCGCGACCCTCGGCGAGAATATACTTGCGGTGGAGCGGCGCGCGCTCGAGGGCGTCAAACACCGCCGCCGCCAAGTCCTCGACATAGATAAACGTCAGCAACTGCTTTTTGAACCCTACGCCCGGGTCAAAGCCGCGGTCCATCGACTTTATCATCATCAGATAGTCCTGCTCGTGGGGCCCATAGACGCCCGTGGGGCGGAACACAATCCACGGCAACCACGTCGAGATGTCAAGATGGGTCTCGGCCTTGATTTTTGACACGCCATAGCGCGTGTTGGGGTTGGGAATCATCCCGTCGGCAAGCGGAGTGTAACCCTTCTCGTCGCCGGGGCCGAGCGCGCTCAGTGAACTGATATACAGAAACCGCTCAGGCACGCGGTCGGCCTCCTGCAACGCACGCGTGAAATTGGTCAGATAAAGATAGTTTATCTTGTTGAAATCGGCGAAGTTGGCACACTTTGTCGCGCCCAGATTGTAGACGATATAGTCAAAGCGGTCGACCCCCTCGAGCGAACGCTTCAGCGCCGCCGGGTCGTCATAGTCGAGCGTCAGAAATTCCAGCCGCGGGTCGGTCAGAAACCGCCGCGACGTCGACTCTCTGACACCCGCCGTCGTCTCAAATCCGCGCCTAAGGCTCTCGGCAGCAATAAATCCGCCGATAAACCCGCCGGCGCCAACTATCAAAACTTTTTTTCCCATTCAGTCAAAAAATTTGCGATTAAGCGAAGTCAAAGGTACAAATTTTTGCGATTATAACGGCGATTTTTACAAAAAATTGAGTTTAGAGTCCCCAAAACGGCGACAATCACCGCAAATCGCCATCGACATGAAAGGCGTGAAAAGCCAATGAATGGCTTGAAAGAAGTGAAAGGTGGGGAAAGTGGAAAGATTAATCGGGTGATGGCATGGTTGATTGGAAAAGTTTGTGTATTTTTGGGACTCGAAATTTTGACAGGTAATGAAACCTACAGATTTCGGGCAATGAAACCAATTTCCGAGTAATGAAACCGATTTTTTTAATGGGATATATGGGCTGCGGAAAGTCGACGCTTGGCCGTGCGCTCGGGCGCGAGACTTCGCTGACGTTCATTGACCTTGACATATATATTGAGTCGCGATTTCGGGCGAATATCCGCACGATTTTTGCCGAGCGCGGCGAGGCGGCGTTCCGCGAGTTGGAGCGGCGCATGCTCGATGAGGTGAGCCAGTTTGAGGATGTCATTGTGGCCTGTGGCGGCGGGACGCCCTGTTTCGGCGACAATATGGACCTGATGCTCGAGCGTGGCGAGACGGTGTTTCTCGAGGCGTCGCGGTCGCGGCTGCTCGAGCGGCTGAAACTGGGGCGCGCACGTAGGCCGCTGATTGCCAACCTCGACGACGAGGCGTTGGCACGGCAAATCGACGCCGGGCTCGAGCAGCGTTTGCCTCATTACACGCGTGCCGTCCACACTTTCAACAGCGACCGTCTTGACAATGCCGAGCAGATTCGCGAGACTGTCGACAAGTTTATCCAACGGTTTAATCTTCCGCGCAAATGAATTACAGCCAATACACTCCGGCCGAGCAACCGGCCATGACGGCGACTTCGCGCCACGTTTTTTCAATCGGACTGCCGGCATCGTCGTCGGCCGCCGAGCGTCGTTTTCCGCTGACTCCCGAGGCGGTCAGCATCCTGACTGAACGCGGTTTCAGTGTCGACATCGAGAGCGGCGCCGGGGCGCCGATACATTATACCGACAACCAGTATGCCGCCGCCGGGGCGCGCATCGTCGACCGCGAGACGGCCCTGCGCCGCGACATCGTCATCCACCTCGCGGCGATGAAACCGGTCGACATCAGGCGCATGCGCCGCGGGGCGCTGTTGTTCACCCTCCTTGACCTCGAGCATCAATCGGCCGAGTCGATTCGGGCGTTGCTGAACCAGGGCATCGTGGCCATCGCCATCGACCTGATTCAGGACAGGATGGGAAACACCCCGTTTGCCGACATCCTGTCAGAAATCGACGGACGCGCGAGCATCGCGACGGCGTCGGCCCTGCTCGCCGACTCGGTTCACGGCAAGGGCATCCTGCTTGGCGGCGTGGCCGGGGTTGTGGCTTGTGAAGTGGCTATTCTTGGCAGCGGCATTGCGGCATGCGCCGCGGCCCGTTCGGCCGCCGGATTGGGGGCGCTGGTGAGGATGTTTGATGATGATGTTTATTCGTTGCGACGCGCTTCACGCGAGTTGGGGCCGTGGCTCGTCGGGTCGTCGCTACATCCCCGCGTGCTCGAGTCGGCACTGCGCACGGCCGACGTTGTCATCGCCACCCCGACGGCCAACCCCATCGCCATCGACTCGACAACGGCATCGCTGATGAAGCGCGGCGTCATCACCTTTGACCTCACGGCCGGCCACAACACGTTCCCATCCATTGACCACGTCGACCTGGCCGAGGCATCGCCGGTCGACAACTCGATGGCCGGCACGCGCCGGGTGTGTTACACCAACGCCGGCAGCGCCGTGCCTCGCACCGCCGCCATGGCCCTGAGCGACACGTTCACCACCACCCTCCAGAACCTGCTGTCATACGACGGCGTCACCAATGCCATCAAACTCCTGCCCGGGCTCCAAAAGGCCGTCTACACCTTCCTTGGCAAAGCCGTCAACGCCGACATTGCCGCCATCGTCAACACCCGTCGCGTCGACATCAACATTTACCTGACACTGTCATGAGCAGGCCGCGGAAGAAATATTACGTCGTGTGGGTCGGGCATGATACCGGCGTTTTTGACTCGTGGGAAGATGCACAAGAGCAGGTAGTTGGCTATCCCGGGGCGCGTTACAAGAGTTTCAACTCGCGCGACGAGGCCATCGAGGCCTATCGCGGTGACCCCGAGGAGCACATCTCGCTGTTGCGCGCAATTGCGGCCCATCGACCGTCGACCGTCGTCAACTATGCCGCCTTTCCCGAGATTGTCCCCGGCTCGATAGCCGTTGATGCAGCATGCAGCAAAAACCCCGGGCCCGTTGAATATCGCGGCGTCGACATCCACTCGGGCGAGCAAATCTTCCACGCCGGGCCCTTTCAGCAAGGCACCAACAACATCGGCGAGTTTCTCGCCATTGTCCACTGCCTCGCCATGCTCGACAAGCAAGGGCGCCACGACGTCACCATCTTCAGCGACTCGAGGACGGCCCAAGCGTGGGTGCGCAACCGGCATGCGAAAACCAACCTTGTCCCAACCGAGGCCAATCGCAAAATCTTCGAACTAATCAGACGCGCCGAGTACTGGCTACAGACCCACCCCGTCCTAAACCCAATCCGCAAATGGGACACTGAGCGCTGGGGCGAAATTCCCGCCGACTTCGGTCGCAAATGACCGTTTTAAGAAACATTCTTTGGGGTTGACACAATAAAAAGCAACTTCAGCCGTTGTAAAAATTACAATAAATAACTAAATTTGCAGCCATTTTGGACTCAAAGCCCCCAATGACGCTAATAAATCATTAATAATCAACACTAAAACAATATAATACTATGTATTGGACCCTTGAACTCGCGTCGAAACTCGAAGACGCACCCTGGCCCGCAACCAAGGACGAACTCATGGACTACGCCATGCGTTCGGGCGCTCCCATGGAAGTCATTGAAAACCTCCAGGAGATGGAAGACGAAGGCGAAACCTACGAATGTATCGAAGACATCTGGCCCGACTACCCCTCCAAAGAAGACTTCTTCTTCAACGAGGATGAATATTAACTTGATTTTCAATTGGTTATACACTGATAATCAACAACTTACACAAGAATCCACCTCAAAATTGGGGTGGATTTTTCAGTTTATATAGGGTCAAAAAGTGCAATTTAATCTTATATTTAAGCAACCGTGCTATCCCATCGCTATCCCAAGACTTTGAAAAATCTTCCTCAAAAAAGGAATAGTAACCTGTGGTTTCGCCTTTCCGTATTCCGCACGTAAATTGTTGATAATGTAATGGTTGCACGCAAATCCCAACAACCTTTACAAACCTATACA
Organism: Muribaculaceae bacterium; assembly: GCA_022511505.1. Taxonomy (GTDB): domain Bacteria; phylum Bacteroidota; class Bacteroidia; order Bacteroidales; family Muribaculaceae; genus HGM05190. Next base: position 1,214 of record JAFLTK010000264.1, on the reverse strand, counting down.
ATCTTCAAATTTCACAAATTTTCACGCTTGCTAATCCCATCTTGGGGCAGCCAATAGATAAATGGATAAGAATCATTGGGTTGCGAGAAAAATGAAATGCAAATAAAATATTGTATGACTATTTGGGATAGCATTGGTAAGCTCAAAATAAAAATGGTGAAGACTTTTACATCTCCACCATAAACTTAAATGTAAGTTCTTTTTAATTGGTCATCAATACATTCATAATCTGATAATGTAGACTATTTTTCAGATTTTATCTATTTTTGAGAGGTTTATCAATTTCAATAGTCTATACCAAGAATTCCAAAGAATATAGAGTGTCTATCAAATTTTCATCATTTTTCACTCCAAATAAATCAGATAGTTGGTTCTTGAATTCATTTAAGAGTCCTAAACTTTCTTCTTTATCTTTCAAGATTGACTTCAATCTTTCCCCTTCAGGTTTTGGTATCACATCCTCTAACAAGAAATCACACCAATACACCTCATTTAACAATTGTTGATATTTCAACAATCCAAAGTGGATAGGAATTACATCACCCTTGATAAGTGAATCCGGTTCAAATGAGCATAATTTACTCTCTATTGTATCATCCTGTCTTTCAATAATATATGTTCTTTGAGGATATTCTGAAATAAAATAACCCTTGAAATCTTCTATCCAAATATAATCCACTACTCCCAACCTAAAACCATTTTTCTCAATTATATCTTTCCAAGAATCTTCAGGAGTGGATGTTGAACTGTCAGTTATTTTCAACAACCATTCACCATTTGATAATTCTTTGATTTCATTCAACCACACAAGATTGTGTAAACTGAATCCTATTTCCTCTTTATCTTTATTGGATTCTTCCATCCAACCCAAAGAATCTTTGTGATAGGAATCACAATACTCCAGAAGATAATGTCTATAGATTTTCTTTGACTGAAAGTTATGTATGGTTTTTCTAATCATTTCAATACTTTCAGAATCTTCAATATGTTCTGACATTTTCAAATTTCTGTAAATGGTGTTTATCATTTTTATAATCACCTTCTTATTCCCAATCAGTGAGACTTTAAGTTCATCTTTTTCCCAAGTGCTCATATTTTCTACTATTTATTAGTTAAATTTAAAATTTAGTTTTTCATTCACTTCTTTTGTCAAGGTCTGGGGTAGATATTTTGAATATACCTTACCTGTGACCCAACTGTTACTGTGTCCCATC
>JAFLTK010000263.1 GCA_022511505.1 Muribaculaceae bacterium | reverse complement strand
GCTCTACATGCAACTCGCCGACGCCAGCGACGATAGCGACGGCATCGACCGCGCATGTCGCTGCTGGCGTGACGCCATGAACCTGAACACCGACTCGGCCATGACATTCTATCGCTCGGTCCCCGTCGAGCAACAGCGCAACGTCATCCTCCTCGCCGCGATTGTACACACCTTTGACCGCGCCGACCAAATGCCCGGCGTCGAGTGGACCGCCGACGGATTTTCCCACGACTCTATTCCCGAATTTACCGACGAACACCATTCCCATGAATGATTGGATGAACGCTCTGGGAGCATTGCGCGATTCGCTCCCTGTCGGCGACGACACCACGCCTGCCGACGTTGAGGCTACCGCGCAACAACCTTCCCGCCCCGATTTCACTCTCCACGTTGTCCGCTCCACCAAAGGACGTGCCGGCAAAGTCGCCACATTAGTTTATGGCTTTCCCGATGACAGCGACGATGACCGCCGTCTCGTTGCCGATACCGCCGCGTCGCTGCGTCGCGCGCTCGGAACCGGCGGCAGTCAGCGCGACGGCGAGATTCTTATTCAGGGCGACCGTTGCCGTCAGGTTGCCGACCTGCTCCGCCAAATGAATTTCAACGTAAAACTCGGCTGAACAACTCCCAATGCTGAATATTTATAGAGCCTCGGCGGGCTCGGGCAAAACCTACACGCTCGCCTTTGAATACATCAAGATAATTCTCGGCAAATATGACCCCGAGACCGGCAGATATCGCCTCAACAAAAATCCCAACAGCCTCCATCGCCACATCCTCGCCATCACCTTTACCGTCAAGGCTACCGAGGAAATGAAAAAGCGCATAATCCACGAGATTGCACTCATTGCGGGCCTTGAGCCGGGTTATACAGAAAAAAGCAACTATCTTGGCGACCTCTGCACACTCTTCGGTTGCACCGAGGACGACCTCGCCGCGGCGGCCCGCGTTGCTCTCGGCGCCATCCTCAACGACTACAGTTTCTTCACCGTCAGCACCATCGATGCCTTTTTCCAGACCATCTTGCGCACCTTTGCGCGCGAGGCCGAACTGACCGGAAACTATGAGGTGGAACTCGATGACAATGAGGCTATCATCTATGGCGTCAACAATATGTTTCAATCGCTCGACGAGGAATCCATCTATGCCGATACCCCCGAGGAACGCAGCCGCCTCGCACGCCAGCGCCAACTCCTGCGCTCATGGATTTTCCGCTATATGAACAATAAAATTGAAGAAGGAAAATCATTTGACATCTTTAATCGCGCATCCAACGGCCATGACGAGGTTGTAAAACTGATTGACAACGTGTCGACCGAGACTTTCAAAATCCATTTTGACCGCATTATGGATTATCTCAAGGACACCGAGCGCATCAACACTTTTGCCATCGCCCTGGCCAATCACGTCATGGACTTCCGCCGCGGGCTCGCCGAGCGATTTACCGCTCTAAAAAAATATATCGACGCCAACCCCGGCCTTTATTACGCGCCGGCAAAGGTTGATAAGCGCGGCACATTGAATAAAAATGCCTTTGAATTTGTCAACAAGTTTCAGGACTCTACCGTCGAGATAACCTCCTCGGCAGCGACTCCCCTCAATATCGCCGATGACTATCTGAAATTTTTCTCGGCCTACGGACAAAAGTCAGAGTTTGCCGACGACGACCGTCTGCGCTGTCTGATTGTCGATGCCTTCGGCTTCTACCGCGATAACTTGTGGACCTTTGTCTTGATTAGGTCTATCAGCAAGACCCTGTTTATCCTCGGCTTGATGGAGCGGGTCTATGACAACGTAAACAAGTTTGCCACCGACAATAATCTCATCCTGCTGAGCGACACCACCTCGCTGCTACAGAAAATCATCAGCGGCGACGAGACTCCATTTGTCTATGAGCGCATCGGCCAGTATTTCAACCATTTTCTAATCGACGAGTTTCAAGACACCTCGCGGTTACAGTGGGAAAACCTGCGCCCGCTCCTCAACGAGAGCCTTTCGAAGGCCAACGACAACCTTATCATTGGCGACGTCAAGCAGTGTATCTACCGATTCCGCGACAGCGACCCGACGCTCTTGCGCAACATCGGCGACGATTTCCCCCGCGATGCCAACCCTATCAAAGACAACCTCGAGGGCAACTCCAACTATCGCTCGGCGCGCGAGATAGTGACATTCAACAACACGCTGTTTCTCAACCTTGGGCGCGCCCTTGGCCATGGCGATATTTATGACCACGTAGTCCAGCCCGTCCCCCGAAAGCGCGCCGACGACCACGGCCATGTGAAGGCCATCGCCTTTCCCTACCGCGACGACGAGTTCAAGGAGAAAGTGCTCGAGCGCATTATTGTAGACATCAACGAGGCGCTTGACCACGGGTTCAGTCCCGAGCACATCGCCATCCTCGTGCGACGCCGCAGTGACGGCCAGGACGTCATAAACCACATAATGGAGAATGTAGACCGGGTCAACTATCCCGGAGTGCGCCTCGTCAGCGACGACGCCATGGGACTCGGCAACGCGCCCATCGTGCGCCTTATTGTCAGCGTCCTGGGCTATATCGCCGAACTCGATTCAGAATCCGACAAAAAGAAACGACAGAGTGCCGCCCAACGCATCGCCCACCTTATCAACCACTTCGAGCATCAGTTGGCCGAGCTCCACGACGAGTCGGCCGCCCTCGCGAGCGCCCTCAGCCTCATCGAGGATGCACGCCTCGATGACGACGAGCCATTCACCGCCATCGATATTCAAGTAGCCGAGGTCATCAAAATGACGTGCCTCAGCCTTCCGTCGCTTGTCGAGAGAATAACCGCCTCGTTCATCAACGCCGACCGTGCCGCCACCGACAATCTCTACATCTCAGCCTTTCAGGACCTCGTCCTCGACTACTCAGAGCGAAACGGCAGCGACCTGCGCGCTTTCCTCGACTGGTGGAGCTCTACCGGCAAGAAAGCAAAGGTTGCCGGCGCCGTCGACCCCGCCGCCATCCGCGTCATGACAATCCACAAAGCAAAGGGCCTCGAGTTTCCCGTCACGATTGTGCCCTTTGTCTGTGAGGAGATACCAAAATTCCGCAGCCCCGAGTGGTTTGAAACACCCCCGTTTGACTTTATCAAAGATAAAGACTGCATCCCGCCGCTCGTCCCTATTGTCCCGGCCGCGTGGATGGAAAATATACCCGTGTTAGGCACGCGATACAAGCAACTTATCAGCGAGCAGACCCTCGATGAACTCAACGTCATCTATGTCGCCCTGACGCGCGCCAAGCAAGTGCTGACCGTCTACCTCTCGGCCTATCGGAACCCCGACCCTAAAAAAACGTCGACGTCAATCTCTCTGGGTCGCTATGTCGAGGATGCCATCGAGAAGTCGACCGACGCGATGGTCAACTCTTGGATAGATTCCAACCCCGAGGCTCGCGCCCTCGCCGTGCCCCCCTTGATACCAATCGCCGACTTCGGCCGCCCGCTTGTCGAGGAAACCGTTGAAAGCGATAAAGGAAACTATAAACTAAAGACCGTCTGCTACACGATAGGGGAGTACCCTCGCTTTGTCCAAGAAAAAAAGACCGACCGCAAAGCCGTCGACCCGACCGGCCGGCGAGCCATGCCTCCCTACATCAGCAGCGACCGCCCCGACATCTGGAACAAGACACGCCTCGACGACCCGACAATCAACGCCGCCGTCGAGCGAGGCAACGCCATCCACGCCATCCTGTCGCGCATCGTCAGGATCGGCGACATCGAGAAAGCAGTGCGCAACGCCGTCCATCAAGGAATTATCCACGAGTCAGAGCGTGAAGAGATACTCCACCTCCTGACCACGCGCCTCAATGAACCCGACGTAAAGCCATGGTTTGAAGGATTCCACCGCGTCTTGATCGAGCGCACCATCTCCAACGTCGGCGGCCTCCACAAGCATCGCCGGCCCGACCGTGTCGTCTGGACCTCGCCGTCGACCATCGTCGTCATCGACTACAAAACCGGCGACATGACCAAAGAAGCGGCCCATCGCGTCCAGGTCACCGGCTACATCAACCTGCTCGCCCGCATCACCGGCGCCAGCGTCACAGGCTACCTCTGGTACCTCGACACCGACACCATCCGCCGTGTCTAACCGGGATTAGAAGCCGATGCGGAGGCCGGCTTGGAGGATGCCTTGGACGCCGTAGCCGGCTTCGGCAAACAGGCCGACGGCGGGGGCGAGGTCGACCTCAAAGCCTACAGGTGATACTTGGAAGCCAAGGCGGGTGTTGTTGTAACTGTCGCGCCAACCGGGGGAGTAGTAGGAAACGAGGACGCCGGCGGCGGCGGTGGAATACATGCGCCATCGCGGGCGGCTGAGCCAGTCATAGCGGGCGTTGACCATGAGGGCGTGCCAGGTGATGTCGCCACCGGCGGCGGTTGCTCGCCCCGCGGGGGTGAGGGTGGTCGCATTGGCGGTGCTCGCGCTTGACAGTGTGTAACTCAGGCCGAGTTTGAGGCGCGGTGCAAAGGTGTGGTCGATGGTGATGTTGACGGCGCCCCATGGGTTGATGCCGTCCCAGTTGCCATTGTAGGCGCCGATTGATTGCATGGCGGGAAAGGCGCCATAACTGACGCCGATTTCGGTGCCGCGAGGGGCGGCATGGGTGGCGACGGCGGCCGTAAATAGTGCGGCAAGGATGAGTATCTTTTTCATAGTCAGGGAGATAAAGGAGTGTGTGTTGTTGATGTTGTTATTGTTGTTGATGTTGTTATTGTTGTTGGTGTTGTTGATGTTGTTATTGTTGTTATTGAGTTAAACTTTAAACTCTAAACTTTAATTTTCGCTCCGCAAAAATTAAATAAAACGAGGGTAGCGCTTACGGCAACGTCGATGCCATGGCGTCTACCCTCGGGGATTGTGTCGTGGTGTTACCGGCGTCGATGTTTATTCAACATCTATTACAATAACAACCGTTGTGAATCAATAGTTGTCGGCTTTGCGCTCAAAATAGGCTTGCTCTTTGAGGCAAGAGGGGCAACGGGCGGGAGCGTCCTTGCCAACATGGACGTAGCCGCAGTAGCGGCACTGCCACTCGGTTGGCTCCTCGCTGTGGAACACCTGGTTTTCGGTGACGCGTTCCAGAAGTTTGCGGTAGCGCTCCTCGTGGCCCTGCTCGACGCGAGCGATGACCTTGTAGAGGGCAGCGATTTCTTTGAAACCTTCCTCGGCGGCTACTTTTGAGAACTCGAGGTACATGTCGCTCCACTCCTCGTGCTCGCCGGCGGCGGCTTCGGCAAGATTGCGGGCGGTGTCGCCAACGGGGCCGGCGGGATAGGTGGCGGTTATCTCAAGCATACCTTCGTCGAGGAAACTGAAGAAACGCTTGGCGTGGGCATACTCGTTTTCGGCCGTTTCTTCAAAAATGGCGGCAATCTGCTCATAACCTTCGGCACGGGCAACTTCGGCAAAGATGGTGTAACGACTGCGGGCCTGCGATTCGCCGGCAAATGATTTCAGGAGGTTTTGTTCGGTTCGCGTTCCGCGAATTGCTTTTTTATCCATAAATAATAGTTGATAGATTTAACGTTTTACCTATATAACGCTCGAGGGGTTGATTTAGTTTAACGGAAAGAGAAAATTTTCGAGAATATTCGTTCCTTATTGGGGAAGTTTTCCCGAGAAGATGAGGTCGGCCGAGTTGATTATTTCGTTGATGAAAAGGTCAACGTTGGCTTCGATGGTCATTGCGTCGGCGAGCACGTCGAGAGACATTTTGCCGAAGGGGGTTAGACAGCCTTGGGGGTCTTGGCCTTCTTTGAAGTATCCGAGAGCGACTTTGAGTTCATATTGGTCATCTTCACCGGTTGGCTCGCCAAAGAGTGAAAACAGCAGGTACTCTTTCTCGTCGGGATTGAAGGATGTCGAGATTGCGATGCCGTCACTATGCTCGGGGTGGGCATCAAGATTGTTGGCTATGGTTGCAAAGCGAATCATCGCGCCGCGAATCAGTTTGCTCAACAGGTCGCTATGGGCTGCGAGGTTAGTGTTTTCGGTGGTGGGGATGGTCAACTCGGGGGCGAGGCAGATATAGAATGTTTCATCGGGCTTTTCCATGAGTTTTAGAGCCTGAGCGTGATAGCGTTTCCTGAGGTCATAGTCTTCCATAGGCTGGAACGGTATCAAAATGCGGCCCTTGGTGTCGATGTAGGCATAGACGGTATATTCGACGTCATTGGTGCCTCCAAAGCCGTCAGAATCAGCCCAATACTGTCCGTCTGGCTGAAGCGTCCACGAAACAAGGCCTACGCCGTCGGCATAGTGGTCAACGCGCAACGAGTAGCGCGCATAGGTCTGCATGGCATTGCTACGAGCCTCTTCGGGCATGTTAAACAGCGAGGCGACCTCGACGTCTGATAAATCCCACATTGTCAGGTTGTAATCATTGTCGACAATTCTCCACGCTTCTTTCTCTTTCTTGTTGAGGAGGAATGACTGGTTGGAGTCGTTTTGATAGGTTTGGGCCATCCGGTCCTTTTTGTCGAGTTGGATATACTTTTTGGGGTCGGCAATTATCTCCTCAAAAAGTTGTTTGGCAAAACTTTTGACTGGCATTGTTAGATAATAGATATTAGATATTAGATAACTCGCTATATATGAAACTATTCTCTATTTAAAACAACCGAGTCGGGTCGCTATCGTGCGGCAGCCGCGCTCGATGGCGTCAAAGCAGGTGCGGTAGACATGCTCGGTCTGGAAATGGGGGTCGCGAATGTCTGTTTTCTCGCCAAAGCAGTAGTCGTTGAACAGGGCAATGCGGTCCCAGTGGTCATAGTCGAGCAGGCGAGTGACCTGGTCTCGATGGAGAGCAGTCATGACGATGATAAGGTCGGCGGCGTTAAGCAACTCGCGGGTCATTGGGACAGCCTTGCCGCCCATCAGGTAGCCGTGCTCGGCGGCTATGCGACACATGGTCTCCTCACGGTCAAGCCCTTCGGGAACCTTGGTGCCACATGACCCTACCTCGACGCCTGTGATGCCGGCGTCGGCGAGCATCTTTTTCAGCACAACCTCAGCCGCCGCCGAGCGGCTCGCGTTGCCGGTGCAGACAAAGAGTATTTTCATAGTAATCGGGCTTTTGTGGTTCATGTAATAACAAAGTTAATACATTTTCAGATATGAGGCCGATGAATAGGGGAGGGAATTTGTTAAAAAATCTAAAAGGGTGTAATTTTATATTGAGAAATGATTTTATGTTTGAAAACTTATCATTTATTTTGCACTATATAACGGTGACGCCGCGAGCGTCGCTGTTGATGCCAAAAACATTTATTATAGAGAGATTATATCATTAATTCCTTAATGTCTAACGCCTTAACTCGTCGTCGCGTCGAGTTTATTGCGACGATTTCTAACGCTGTCGTTGATGCTGTTGCCCCGCCCGGGCGATAGCGTCATTGTCATTGTGTCTGCTCTCCCCGCTGCTTTTCAAAGGATTATATCGATACTCTCAACACTGCCACAATTTGCCTATAAAAATTGTAAAATAATTTAATGTGTAACCAGAAAACTAAAACAAACTCCTGCATGAAGAACTTCAGTTTTCAGATGAGTCGAAAGGTTTGGCTCAGCCTCCTACTGGTGGTTGGGTTGGCTTTCCCGGCTCTGGCGCAGCAGATTACGGTCACCGGTACTGTAACTGATTCAACGGGCGAACCGCTCATTGGCGCAAGTGTATTGGCTCAAGGGTCGGCGGTAGGAACCGCTACCGACTTTGACGGTAATTATTCAATCACGGTCAACCCCGACGCCTCGTTGACATTCTCCTACGTAGGCATGGACCCGCAGACAATTGCGGTCAACGGCCGCACCAAAATCGACGTCACCCTTCAGGAAAATTCGGTGATGCTTAACGAGGTGGTAGCCATCGGTTATGGTGCCGTCAAGAAGAGCGATGCA
>JAFLTK010000014.1 GCA_022511505.1 Muribaculaceae bacterium | reverse complement strand
TGGAGATGGCGGCCGGGCTTGCCGAGGAGAATATCAAGAATGGCGGCGGCCCGTTTGGCGCTGTGATTGTCATGGGCGATAAGGTCGTGTCGACCGGGGTCAATACGGTCACACTCAACAATGACCCGACTGCCCACGCCGAGGTTAACGCCATCCGCAACGCGTGTCGCCATCTCGGAACGTTTAGCCTCAAAGGGGCGGTTGTTTATAGTTCATGTGAGCCGTGCCCAATGTGTCTGAGCGCGCTCTATTGGGCCGGCGTTTCGCGCATATATTATGGCAACACCCAGGAGGATGCCGAGGCTATCAATTTCAGCGACCGCTTTATCTATCAGCAACTTGACAAGCCGAAGGACCTGCGCGCAATACCGATGATACACGTTGTCAACTCGGGCGCAATCCGCGCTTTCGAGCAGTGGGCGGCCAAGCCCGACAAGGTCGAGTATTAGTGTCCCTATATAATAATGTGTAAAATTGTAGTAGCAAGCGACTCATTCAAGGGCACCCTCTCGTCGGCCGAGGTGGGGCACATCTGCCGCGAGGCGATTGAAGATGCTTTCCCGGGCGTTATCGTTGAGGTTGTGCAACTTGCCGACGGCGGCGAGGGTACAGTCGACGCTGTCGCGGCATGCCGGGATGTCGAGCGTGTGACCGCCACGGTCGCCGACCCGACGGGAAAGCAGATTGATGCTACATATATCATCGCCGGCGACACGGCCATCATCGAGGCTGCCGCGGCTATCGGGTTACCGTTGGTGCCGGCTGAGCGGCGTAATCCCTCGGCGCTGTCGTCGCGCGGGGTCGGCATGCTGATTGCCGACGCGTTGACCCGCGGTGTCAGTCGTTTTATCGTCGGTCTCGGCGGTACGGCAACTGTTGACGGCGGAATGGGATTGCTTTACGCGCTGGGATTCAGGTTTTTGGATGACGACGGAGTGAAACTTGAGCCGTGCGGCGCGGTTCTCGGAAAGGTCGCCCGGATAGTGGTGCCCGAGGCCGGAGCGGCAGTGTGGGAGGCCGATTTTGCGCTGGCGTGTGATGTAACTTCGCCACTGCTGGGCCCCGATGGCGCGGTGCGACTTTTCGGTCCTCAAAAGGGAGCGATGCCGGCCGAGGTTGAGGTGCTTGAGGCGGGAATGGCGAACTTTGCCGAGCAACTGGCGGCGACCTCGGGAATGGGGGACATTGCCACATTGCCGGGCGGAGGAGCTGCCGGCGGGATTGCCGCGTCAATGTCGGCGCTCGTCGGCGCTCGGTCGTGTCGCGGTATCGATTTGCTGCTCAATATGATACAGTTTGACCGAAAGATTGAGGGCGCGAGGCTGGTCATAACCGGCGAAGGGCGCATAGACCGCCAGACGTTGCGCGGAAAGGCGCCCGCGGGAGTGCTTGCGGCCGCTCGGCAGCGAGGAATCCCGTGTCTTGTCGTTGCCGGACGTGTTGAGGATGCCGGCATGCTCGCCTGTTCCGGTTTTGTCGACGTTATCTCAATCAATGACCCGGCGTTGCTGCCGCCGGAGTTGACCGCGGGCGACCCGCTTGACCGCGATGTTGCCGCCCGGAGGCTCGCGGTGGCGGTTGTCAGATGGCTGTCAGAACACCGCCGGGAGGGCGTTTAGGCGTGCGGCGATTGTCAGGGCGATGCGGTAATGACCGCGGTCGTTGGGGTGCAGGCGGTCGTTGTCGCTGTTGTAGAAATAGATGTCGTGGCGCGGCTCCAGGGGATATAAACCGCTGTCACTGAACAAGTCAATGACGGGGATGGCCCAAAGCGCGGCGCCTCGCTTGAGCACGTCAACGTAGTCCTCGATATAAAGGCCTTGGCCGTTGGCATAATTTTCGTCGGGCTGGATGTTATGGTCGTTGAAAGCCGCATAGCCGCGATGGATTGGGGTCAGCAGGATGATTTGCTTGTCGGGGAAATTGTGTTTGAGGAATGAAAAGACTTGGTTGATGCGTCCGGCAAATGTCGAGTCGGTCATAACGTGCTCGCGATGAAGACGTCGGGTCATTTTCCCGTCGACAATGACGCTGTCAGGTTGCTCGGTGAAGAAGTCGCCGAGGGGAACGCTGTGGTTATAGTCATTGGTGCCGGCCCAGATGAAAATGGCGTCAATCGAGTCGCCTACGGCCGCCTGCATCTCCTTGGCTTTCTGGAGGATACCGTTCCACTGGTAGCCGCTGCGGGCATAAACGCGAGGCTCGATGCCGGTCAGCGAGTCGAGGTAGTTCCAGTAGTGCTGCTTGGCGGCGCGGTGTTTAGGGTCGGTCATCGAGTCGCCCAGATAGGCAACCTTTTTGCCGGCCCAGTCGCCGGCCGATGCAGCGGGCGCGAGCATGGCAATTGCGGTCAAGGAGAGAAGAAATATCAGAAGTCGTTGTTTCATCGTGGTTTATTTAAGTGGTTTAATGTCGGTAAAGCCAAGAAGCGACTCGACCAGACGCGGGTCGATGCCGAGGGTGACGGCGCGCCGTGCGTCAAGCAGGGCGTCGTCGGGGCGGAAACGCATTTTGTTGAGCATCGCGCGATAGAGGTACAGGTCGCCGTTGTAGGGGTCGAGGGCGAGCCCGGCGGCAATGTCGGCCGAGGCCTCGTTGAGTTCCTCGAGGTGAAGATAGCAGAGGGCACGCGCGGCATAATACTCGGGTTGCTCGTCGAGTTTGATGAGGGCGGTGTAATGAGGTAGGGCGAGGCGGTGCTCCCCTTGCTCGGTCAACAAACGGGCTTGAAGAAAAGCGTCCTCAAAACTGTCGGGGGCAAGGCGGCTGATGGCGGTTGCATGCTCGCGGGCGGCGATGGTATCGCCGGTGGCAAGCGCCATGACGCCGAGGTAGAAGCGGGGCGAGACGAGGGTGCTGTCTATCGACATCACGAGCCGATAGTCGCGGCCGGCGCCCTCAAAGTCGCCGAGAGCCGAACGCACCTGCGCGCGATTGGACAGGACGGTGACCGATCGCGGCGCGATTTCGGCCGCGCGGTCAAGTGTGGCCAGCGCGAGCGAGTCCTCCCCCTTGTTGAAGCGCACCATGCCGAGGTTGGACATCAGCAGATAGTTGGACGGGTCATTCGGCTTGGCATCAAGCGCCTCAACAAGGCGGCTCTCGGCCGTCGACCAATCACCGCGCGCAATCGCCGCGTCGGCCTCGCCCATGAGGCTGAAACGCGGGTCAACCTCGTCGGCCGCCCATACCCAAAGTCCCGCCATGGCGACAATCAGCGCCGTTATGATACATCTTGCTCTCATAGGACGGGCGAATTGCGGAACTGCCGAGGCGAAAGCCCGGTGTGCTGTTTGAAATATTTGCCGAAAAACGATTGGTTGGGAAACGACAGCGAGTTGGAAATCTCCTGAATGGAGAGAGCGGTGTTGCGCAACAGCAATTTTGACTCGAGAATGACGGCGTCGTCAATCCACTCGCCGGCCGTGCGACCGCTGACCTCCTTGACAACCGTCGACAGATGCTTGGGGCTGACACAAAGTTCGCGGGCATAAAAAAGAACAGTGCGCTCACGGCGGAAGTGCTTGTCAACCAGATTCATAAAGTTGGTCATCAACTGCTCGCCACGCGACGAGTGGCCCACGGGGCGTGTCATCGCCGCCGTGTAGATGCCCAGCACTTCATAGAAAATCAACTCAATCACGGCCGAAATTACCTGGTCACGGTAGGGGTTGGCGTCGTTGTTCATCTTTGCGCGCAGCAGGTTGAAAAGCGACTGCTGGGTAGCAATCTCCTCGGGGCTGACTCGGATGATGGGGTTGGCGGCATAGTAGAGCGCGCACGGCATCAGGCGCGACATCAGCGGCAGGATTGTCGACAGTTTGTCGACGCCCGCTACAAAGAAAAAGCCCTCGAAATCGGCCGAGGCCTTGATATTGTTGACGGCATGGCCGGGACGCAACACCATTATCGACGACGATGTCATCTGCATCGTACGCAAGTCAATCGTGGCCGAGATAGAGCCCTTGACACATATACACATCAGTAGCATCTCGAGGCGGTTGGGTAGCACCATTCCCGAGATGTCCTCCAAGCGCGAAAACACGAGGATGCCGCGCTTCTGCAACTGTTGCCTGATGGCGGTTGGATTAATTGTCATACGCGCAAAGTTACTCAATTTTCTCCAAAACCCGCTCCCCGCGCCGAAAAAAGTGCTTTTCCCCGCGCTTTGTTTTGCCCGCGACCTTCGGGCTCATACCCGCTTTGCAGACAAAAATCATCTCATCGAAAAACGCAGCCCTCTCCGCCACTACTAAGCCTACCGTTCAACGCTCATAACATGAAATAGCGCTTATTTTGACATGAACACAACATGAAATTTATTTGTGTAAATAGTTGTCACATAGAATTATAAATTAAGTTAGCGTGACAAACCAATACTTTTTTGGCAGCTCCTATAACATGAAATAACATGAAATCAACCCCAGACTGGAACATAAGCAATATCCCTTCGATTGGTTCCTTCGGGAGTACCTATTTTTATCAGTCCTCGTTTCAGAGTTTCAGCGATAACAACTGATATTGAAGCATAATTTTTATCCTCTAAGCCCATTCTTTCTCGGAATGATTTGTTCGTCATCATCTCATTAGAGGTGTACTTAAGGCAAGCGTGTTGGTAGCACGCTTGGACGCGTTCTTCTTTTGTCATCGCTGACCATTTTTTGTATTCGCTGGAAATAAATACAAAAGTAGCCTTAATAGTTCCAAAGCCTCCCCGCCACGCTACGGCCACGCGGGCGGGCGGTTTAGACCCGGAGGAGGGAGGTGAGGAAGGGGACGAGGGCGGGGTGCTCGCCGGCGAGGCGGGGGTGGATGGCGGCTTCAAGAGCGTGGGTGGCGGTTGAGGGGGTGACGGCGTCCGGGCCGACGGTGGCGGTCGAGGGGGTGGCGGCGACGGCTTGTTGCATGGTGGCGATGGCGTCTTCGCGGAAGCCGGCGAGCCATTCGCAACATGCCATTGCCGCGAGGTCGGCGCCCTTGAGCGTGATGCCGTCAAACCGGAGGCGGCGGTAGATGTCTAGGGCGCGGAAATAGTCGTCGGTCCATGTAAGTGCCTCGGCCTCGAGCAGGCGCCCCCGGGTGCTGTCGAGCAGTCCCTCAAGGCGCGCTTTCTCGAGGACACCTTTCATCGCGTCGAGGTTGCCGGTCTTGATGTAGAGGCGGATGAGGGTCGCGTGGGCGCGCAGGTCTTTTTGTGACTCGGGGTGTGACATGACGCGTGTCATGACCCGGATGCCTTCCTCAAACCGGTCTATCTGCAGGAAATAGCGGCCGAGGTTGAGCATCGTCCAATAATCGTCGCCCGAGATGAGGTCGGCTTTTTCGAGGTAAGCGACCGCCTCGTGGGGAGAGTGGGTGCGATACTTGCACACGGCCAGTTTCTGGAGAACGTCGACGGCCATGGGGTTGCGCCTTTCGAGAAGGATGAAAGCGGTCAAGGCATCGTCATAGAGGTGATGCTTCAGGTAGAAATCACCGACGAGCCTGAGTGTTTCATCGCTCGGCTCTATAAAATGCAATGCTTTAATTTTCAGCATGTTGAACGGCTCGACAAAGGGGTTGGTCATCTCTGACGCGCGCGAGAACAGTTTGTAGAACCGGTAGAGGTCCTGAACATAGAAGTTGACTATTTCCTTGCGCGAGGTGTGCTCGGGCAATAGTTCGCTTTTCTCGATTTCCTCGAGCTGGCGGGCGTGTTCCTGTAACTGAGAATTTATCATTTGGCGCACGGCGTCGTTCATGCGCGTCAGCGCGAAGGCCATGGAATATTTGTCGCTGGCACACATTTTCATGCCGCGTTCAATCCCTTTCAGCAACGGGCGGAAGGTGTCAAACTCGGCCGATGCAAACTCTGAGCGAGTGGTCGCGAACGGGATGAACCAGTTCTCGATATTGTTGAAAAACGGGAAATTTTTCATGGCCGAGAATGTGCTCATAAAAAGGTCGCCCCCTTGCTCGGCGATTTCCGAGAACTCGACAAGCCGCTCCTGCAACCCACTCTCTTCGAGCATCTTCTGCCACTCGGGGTTGTCTTCAAACATCTCCTCGGGGTTGATTTCGCCCTTGTTGCTGAGGTCGTCGATGAGCGGCTTCATTTTCATCAGCCCGGGGATGACATCTTTTGACAGCCGCTCGGCAAGCCGCTCGGTATCGAGGGTTCTTATTAACTGGCAGAACACCATGTCCTTGTCGTCGTTCCAGCGAGGATGGAGGTTGAGGAGGTCGATTTTCTCGAGGATGGCGGGGCTGAACCGGCGGTCGGTGTTGAGGTGCATGGCGAGCATAAAGCCGGTCAGGGCGCGGAGCGAGACAACGGCATCGTCGGCGCTGAAATAGATGTCGAGCAACTTCAGCAGGCGGTTCTCGTCATAATATTCAATCAGCCCGAGCGTCATGGCGGCTACAAGTTGACAGCGCGTCGGGAGCGGATAACGCTCGTCGAGGATGATTAGGGTCACTTGGTCGAGAGCCTCGGCGCTGAGAGGGTGGCCGGTCCATAGACGCAGGAACAGGTCGCGGCTCGCATCCTCGACGGCGCGGGTATCGCCGCGGTCAACGGCCGCGTCAAGGCGGTCGTGGAGCGTGGCAAAGTTCTCGCCGGCGCGGTGTCTCATCAACCGTAAAGTGCTGAAATAGAGCGTGGACGTTGAAATTGACATGGCCGTGCGCTGCATGCGTGTAATCAAGTCGTCAAACTCTCGCGAGGCGGCTTCATAGCGCGCGATAGCCTCGTCGTCGGTGACAGTGCCGTTGAGCACATCGTCTTTAAGCGCCCGAATCTTAGCCGAAAAGGCCGAGACACTCTGCCTGATGGCACCCTCGATGCCGGCAGTGTCAAGGTCGAGAACCATCTTGTCGACGGCCTGATAGACGCCGTGACGATGTTTATATTGGGATGCGTCAGAGGCGACTTTATATAGCGGATGGGTGGGGGTGTTGTTCATTATCGTCTTTTTTTCCAAATCTACACATCTATATAACAAATGTCGTGCCAAATTTACACATTTTCTCGTTTCTTGCCCGTTTTCTGACTTGTTTCCGACTCTCGGCACGCGTTTTTTTCTTTTTCCGCGCATTTATGGCCCTGACACGCGCCTTTTTTGCTAAATTTGCACTCTCAATTGATTATGGACTTTAAATTACAAGCAACAGCACCATCAACGGCAGCCCGTGCGGGCCTGATCACAACCGATCACGGCACAATCGAGACTCCCATTTTCATGCCCGTAGGCACCCTTGGCAGTGTCAAGGGTGTTCATCTTGCCGAGTTGCGCGACGACATCAAGGCGCAAATCATCCTTGGCAACACATATCACCTGTACCTAAGGCCCGGTACCGAGATTTTGCAAAAAGCCGGAGGCCTCCACAAGTTCAACGGATGGGACCGACCGATTTTGACCGATAGCGGCGGCTTTCAGGTATTCTCATTGTCGTCCAACCGCAAGTTGACCGAGGAAGGTGCCCATTTCCGTAGCCATATCGACGGCTCGCGACACCTGTTTACCCCCGAGAATGTGGTTGATATCGAGCGCATTATCGGTGCCGACATCATGATGGCGCTCGACGAGTGTCCCCCCGGAACGTCGTCCTACGACTATGCCCGCAAGTCGCTCGACCTGACGATGCGCTGGTTGCATCGCGGGTGGAAACGATACAACGAGACCGAGGGCCTTTATGGCTATCGACAGGCCTATTTCCCTATCGTTCAGGGATGCACCTACAAAGACCTGCGCCAACGCGCCGCCCGCGAGGTGGCCGAGCTCGGTGCCGACGGCAACGCTATCGGCGGACTCGCCGTCGGCGAGCCGGCCGAAGTGATGTATGAAATGATTGAGGTTGTCAACGACATTCTCCCCGCCGACAAGCCCCGCTATCTGATGGGCGTCGGCACGCCGGCCAACATCCTCGAGGCTATCGACCGTGGCGTCGACATGATGTATTGCGTCATGCCGACGCGCAACGGCCGCAACGGCATGC
>JAFLTK010000013.1 GCA_022511505.1 Muribaculaceae bacterium | reverse complement strand
TGCGGGGTAGGCGCTCCCCTCCGAGAATTGTCCCGGAGGGACAATCTTTAGCTCGACCGAATCTTAGCGACGTGGGGAAACGTCTCGACGTAAAATCTCGTCCCTTCGGGACGATTTTCACAGTGGGTTGTTTCCCCGCACAGCTCGCTGCGCTCGCATGTACGGGGTTATTGAAAGAGGTGCCGCTCCGCGGCACGATGCTCGCCACCACGCCGGTTATCCGGGGACGCGATTTTGTCTCGTCCCATAAGACGAATATAATCAGTTGACTGCGTGGACGCGAAGAATCGCATCCCTTTGCAACTGTGTTTTGATGGACCGTAGCATATTTATCCAATTTTTAAGCAAAAAATATGGGCGGCGGGGATTATTTGAGGCCGGCGGCGGCGAGACGTCCGAGGAAGTAGGTCATCGAGGCGGTTCCGTCCATGGTGGGCTCGTTGGTTGAG
Organism: Muribaculaceae bacterium; assembly: GCA_022511505.1. GTDB lineage: Bacteria > Bacteroidota > Bacteroidia > Bacteroidales > Muribaculaceae > HGM05190. The sequence goes on along the minus strand of JAFLTK010000013.1, from coordinate 7,541 downwards.
TAGTCGCTGTAGTCGTCGTGGTAGACGACGCCGCGGCTTTGGAACGGCTCGAAGCGGTCGGCATTGCGCAGGTGGACGCCGCGCAACGAGTTGAAGATGGAGGTGTAGACGGGCCCGTCGACCAGTCCGCCGGCAAGGAGTCGATGGCCGGGATGGCCGTGAACGTCGGTGTTGCTCAGCGCCGAGTGGCAGTCGCGTGGCGAGGAGGCGTCGATGCCGTCGGGTAGCACAATCATTGTCTGTCCCCACGGGTTGACGCCAAACAGCCAGTCGCGTGCGGCGGTCTCGGCGTCGCGGTAGGTTTCGTCGCCGGTCAGATCTCGGTAGAGCATCGCCTGGGTCACAAAGGCGGTGGTCAGGTTGTTGCTACACCAGATGAAAGGGATGCCATTGAGGAAGGCGTTGTCGGCACCGCGCTCGGCGACGCGAGCGATGCCCGAGCGAAGGTTGCGGGCAAATTCGCGTGCCACTTTCAGCTCGGGCGCTTTTGCGAGTTCGAACTGGCCGAGATTGAGGAACGGGTACCACTGATAGTGACGCGCCGAGTCGGCTCCCATCCAGGGGGTTACGGGCTCGAGACGCCCATAGCCAACGGCCTCGTCGACAAATCGGCGCTCGCCGGTGGCGCGATAGCGAGCCATGGCGGCGAGTTCAAGGTCGTCGGCCCAGTTGTCCTCTTCATAGAAGTAGGGGGAGACGCAGGGGGCTGTTTGACACGCTCCGGGATGGGCCGTGGCATAGGTGTAAGCCTCGGCGCTACGGCGGTCGAGGCTATCGGCAAATGCCGGGTCAATGGTTTTAAATATCTCAGCGCCAAGGCCAAACGATGAGGCAAATTTGGCAACCGACGATGCCTCGCCGGTGCTGCGGTTCAGATTGCCCTGCAGCCCGTAGGGTTTTCCGGAGCAGGGGTAGACCGGACGGCGGCCGCCTGCGCCCATGCCATAGTCGACATTGTCGTCGGCAGGGAGACCGGCGAAACGGTGGTCGCGGTCGTCGGCAATCTGGTTGAAATAGACGCCGGGTGCGGGATTCATTTTCATCATCCATTCCAGCCCCCAGCGCGCCTCGTCGAGAATGTCGGGCACGCCGTTTGAGCCGAGGAGCCCGGCGGCGTCGTAGTCATCGGCCCACACGGCGGCGGGGGTATTGCTGTAGGCAAACAGCATCTGATAGACGGCGTTGGCGCTCGTGGTCAGATACTGGAGGTAGTCAGAGGCGTCGTGCCATCCGCCGGTGACGTCGACAATCGAGCCGTCGAGGTCGCCCGAGAGCACGCGGAAACCGTCGGTAGTGTGGCAACTGTCGCCCAGCACCGGGTTGAACCCACACCGTTGCTGGCGCATATAGTTGAGCGGTAACTCATTAATGTAGTGACGGCTATAGACATCATCGCCCACGTTGAACGTCGTCCTGACCGTTTCCTCGCCGGGAGCGGTCAACTCGAGACGGTACACGCCCGGGGTTTTGATTGAGTTGACATAGATGCGTGCGGCGTTGGTGAACGCGCTGTCCCAATGTTTCACGGCGATGCTGTCAGGGGCCGACTTGCGGCCGGCCTCGTTGACCACCGTGACCGTGTAGTCGCCGATGGGGCGGTTGCCGAGGTAAACGATCGCCTTGACGTCGTCGGTCAAGTAGCCTATCTGGTTGGCGCGGAGATGACCGGCGGCGGTCGCGGCCGTTGCGATAAATATCGCCGCTAGCGTTGTGTAAAGTCTTGATGTCATGATAGATAATTGTGTAATAAATCTGTATTCAGGCGGCAAATGTTTTTCACATCACTGCAAGCATATCTTGACCTATTTGATGAATGCCATTCTTAATTTCATCAAATTCAGATTGAGAGGGTCTCCAGACACCATATTTATATCGCGCTAATTTTGTCCAATTCATTCCGAGATACTCTGCAAAGGCTTTAAGGTCAAGGTATGGGAAACGAGACAATAGTTTATTGACATCATTGTCATAATCAACTGTGTCCGGTTCAAGTAAATCAGTTATATGAATGTCCTCATCGAGTTCTTCCCATCTGATGCTTTGATTGTTATCCCAAATTTCGAAGTTGTTTCGTTGCTCAGGAGTGGCCTCCAGCAGTGATGGATAAACTTCCAACTTTTGAGAAAAGATTTCACCATCAGCAGTCATTGCATAGATGAGATTATCGGTAAACCATACTTTTTTAAGCGTCTTTTCCATCTATTTTCAGTTGACAACGTTGACGGGGGCGCCGGCGGCAAAAGCGCTGAGGTTGGATGCGGCAATCGCTATCAGGCGCTCGCGTGCTTCGGTCGATGCCCATGCGACGTGGGGAGTGATGTAGCAATTAGGGCACGAGAATAGTGGATTGTCGGCGCGTGGAGGCTCGGCGCTCATGACGTCGAGCCCGGCGGCAGCAATCTGTCCGGACGACAGCGCGACGGCAAGCGCTTGCTCGTCGACAACCGGGCCTCGTGATGTATTTATCAGTATAGCAGTCGGTTTCATTCGCGCAAGCGCCGCGGCGTCGATGAGCCCGGCGGTCGAGGGTGTCAGCGGACAGTGGAGGCTGACGACGTCGGCGGTCTCCAACATCGTGTCGAGTTCCATCTTGACACACCCCGCGGGGAGGTCGCTTTGCTGACGGCTTGTGACCACCCCGACGCTCATTCCCATTGCCACAGCGATGCGGGCAACGGCGCTACCGATGTTGCCAAACCCGACGATGCCCATCTGCTTGCCGGCCAGTTCGGGCCACTCGCCGAGGCGATAGGTGAAGTCGGCCGAGCGTGCCCAGCGACCGTCGCGGTTGACGGCGGCGTAACTCTCAACGCGGTTGGTGATGGCGAGCAGGAGCGCAAGCACCTGCTGGGCAACCGACATGGTGCTATAGGCCGGGATGTTGGTGACAGCAATCCCGCGGGCGCGTGCCGCCGCGATGTCGACAACGTTAAAGCCCGTTGCGAGCACGCCGATGTAGCGTAAACTGGGTAGGGCGGCAATCGTCGCGGCGTCGAGCACGACCTTGTTGGTCAGCACTGCCTCGGCGTCGCGACAACGGTCGACAACTTCGCCCGGGGCAGTGCGGTCATAAACGGTCATCTCGGCAAAGCCGTTGAATCGGTCCCAATTGCTGTCGCCGGCGGGATAAACCGTGTATCCGTCAAGAACAACTGTCTTTATCATATTATTTAAGTCTCGAATTTTTATCGTTCCTTCTCGTTGCCGCGCTTTGTGAACACCAGGATGGCGCCTCCCGAACCGCGTGTGCCATACATCGAGCCGTCTTTCTGAATCTCGACGTGGTCAATCATGTTGAGGTTAATCATGTCGAGCGACCCGACAATGTTGCCGTCGATGATAAACAGCGGCTGGTCGTCAGAAATCAGCGACGAGTGGCCGCGCAATGTGATTCGGCCATCGCGCGAGATGTCAAGGCCGGGGACAAGCCCGCGCAGTGCCTCGGTCAGCGTGCTCTGTCCGGTGGCTACCAGTCGGGCACCGCTGATACCGTTTGACGAGCCGGTGTAGTCTCGACGCGACACCCAGCCATAGCCGTGGTTGACAAGTTCGGCATCGGGATTATAAGTGGCGGTGGCGTCGACGATGATGACTCTCATACCGTTGACTGTCCCAACCGGAATGGCGTGTACAACCTTTTGGTATTCAAGGTGGATAGTGTCACCGGGGCTGACGCTCTCAAGCCCGAAATGACCCTTTTTGTCGCTTTTGGCATACTGGCGTTTGTCGGTCAGCCACACTTTGGCTCCCTTTATCGGCTGCCCTTTGCCGTCGGTCACGAGGCCGTTGAAAATTTCGCCGGCCGCTGCGGTCGTCGCGTTCAAGACCACAAGCGCTATCAGAACGAAGATTTTGAGGAGTTTTTTCATATTTTTGGCGGATTAAATGGTTTCGCTCGCTAAGATAGTGATTTTTTACTTATTTTTATGTATAGTTGGCGTTTTTTTGCTGTTGATGTGTCCTCTTTCTGTAACTTTAGACTCAAAATTTCAACTTTTGTTGCCGGAGAGTTGGATATATAATATATGTGGTCACGTCGCCCTTGCGGGCATGGCGTGACCTGAAAAACAGGGAGAGAATGGGGTAGGGGAGGCGAGGCCTTAGAGTGCGAGCAATTTCTCGACGTTGCCCTCGAGGGTTTCGAGACGCTGTGACCCGGCAAGGCGCAGGTCTTTAATCATCTCGCCGTTCTTGAAAAACAGGATGGTCGGAATCGACATGATGCGGAACTCGGTCGACAGGTCGCCTTCCTCGTCGATGTTGTACTTGCCAACGGCTACTCGTCCTTCATATTCCTCGGCAAGTTTGTCGATGGTAGGGCCCATGCCTACGCAGGGACCACACCAGGTTGCCCAGAAATCTATCACTACGGGTTGGCCCGATTGGATGTACTCTTTTACGTTTTCGTCGGTAAATGTCAGTGCCATTGTTACTTAGGTTTATGCTTTTTCAATATAAAATGGTATTTCTTCATCTTCGAGCATCTTGACCAGATTGCGGTCGATGTTGATGCGATAACTTGATGTCAACTTGACGCTGCGGTTGAACTCGGGTTCTACGACCTTGATGTTGAGCAAGCCGCCGGTGCCGGTGTCGTTGACGGTGTCGCGGAGCACTTTCCCGATGTTTTCGGTAATTTTCTCGGGATAAAGTTCAATTGTTATACTGTTGATTAACTGGCCTTTAACGTCGTTAAGCAGACGGATTGAGCGGATGTTGAAGCGCAGGTCCTGATTGGCGTAACGTCGCTCCCACGCGCCGGTAAGCATAATCGGTGTGCCGGGAACGCCATATTTGTGGAAGTCGATATAGGTCTGACCAAAGAGCATGAACTCGTTGCTGCCGGTGTAGTCCTCCATCTTCAGGATGCCAAAAAAGCCGCCGTTCTTTGCCGGCTTTGAGGTGAAGTCGACAACCATTCCGCCAAGCGTAACCTCCTCGCCCTCATTGGGTTGTGCCTCGCTATAATCCTTGAGTGACGTGACGCCATAGTTCAATTCCATGAAATAGGGGTCAAGGGGATGGCTTGACAGATACATCCCGACAAGTTCGCGCTCCTTCTCCAACTTGACGGCATCGACCCACGCCGGCGCCACGACAACTTGCGGGCGTCCGGCCTTTGACATGTCGTCGTCTTCGTCGCCAAATAGCGACATCGACATGTCGTTGCGGTCCTGTTGATAGCGTTGCGAGTAGCGCATCAGTGACTCGGCAAGCGTCTCGCCCTTGGAGTTGGTCATGAAATAGTCCTCGCGCTTGGCTTCGCTGAAACAGTCGAGCGCGCCGGCAAGCGCCAGCGACTCAAACGTGCGGCGATTCATGACGCCCGCCGGCACGCGCTCCACAAGGTCCCAAACCGAGTCAAACTCGCCACCCTTATTTCGCGCGGCGATTATGGCCTCTACGACGCCCTCGCCGACGCCCTTGATGGCCGCCAGTCCGAAACGGATTTCACCGCGCGAGTTGACACCAAATTCGGCGAAACTTTCGTTTACGTCGGGGCCTTTTACGGGAATGTGCATGCGCTTGCATTCGTCCATAAAGTTGCTCATCTTCTTGATATCGCTGCGGTTGCGCGACAAAACGGCTGCCATATATTCGGCCGGATAGTTGGCCTTGAGGTAGGCTGTCTGGAATGCTACCCAACTGTAGCATGTCGCGTGGCTCTTGTTGAACGCGTAGGACGCAAATTTCTCCCAGTCGGCCCAGATTTTCTCGAGCGTTTTGGTTTCATAGCCGTTGGCCCGGCCGCCCTCGAGGAATTTGCCCTTGAGGTGGTTCATCTTGTCAATCAACTTCTTGCCCATCGCCTTGCGCAGGGTGTCGCTCTCGCCGCGGGTGAAGTTGGCAAGCAGGCGGGACAGGAGCATCACCTGCTCCTGGTAGACGGTTACGCCGTAGGTATCCTTGAGATATTTTTCCATCACCGGGATGTCATAGACGATTGGCGACCGTCCGTGCTTGCGCGCGATGAAGTCGGGAATATAGTCCATCGGGCCCGGACGATAGAGGGCGTTCATCGCGATAAGGTCCTCAAAGGTAGAGGGTTGCAACTCGCGTAGGTATTTCTGCATGCCGGCCGATTCAAACTGGAATGTGCCGGTCGTTCGGCCTTCGCAGTAGAGGTCATAGGTCTTGCGGTCGGTGATGTCAATCTTCTCCATGTCAATTTTGACACCACGGGTGCGCTTGATGTTGGCAACGGCTTCTTTGATGATTGACAGCGTTTTAAGGCCCAGGAAGTCCATTTTAATCAGGCCGGTCTCCTCGATTACGCGACCCTCATACTGGGTCACGATTACCTTGTTTTTGGTCTTGGAGTCGGTGCCCTTTTCAATGGCGGTTGAAACCGGTACCCAATCGGTTATGTCGTCGCGACAGATGATGACGCCACACGCGTGTACGCCTGTGTTTCTGACATTACCCTCCAGACGCTTGGCAAACTCGAGTGTCTCTTTGACAAGCGTGTCAGGGCCGTTGACCTCGGGCTGGAACTCGGGAACATAGTCATAACAGTTTTTCAGATTGCACTTTAACTCCTTGCCGTTGACGGTTGGCATGCGCTTGGGAACCAGATTGGCAAGGCGGTTGGCGGTCGATAGCGGCAACTGCTGCACGCGGGCCACGTCCTTGATGGCGCTCTTGGCGGCCATTGTGCCGTAGGTGATAATATGCGCAACCTTTTCGGCTCCATATTTGTCTGTTACATAGCGCAATACGTCGGCGCGGCCATCGTCGTCAAAGTCGATGTCGATATCTGGCAGCGAGATGCGGTCGGGGTTCAAAAAGCGCTCAAAAAGCAGGTCATATTTGATGGGGTCAATCTGGGTGATACCAAGGCAATAAGCAACGCAACTGCCGGCGGCCGACCCTCGGCCGGGACCGACGCTGACACCCAGCTTCTCCCTCGCGACGTTGATAAAATCCTGTACGATAAGGAAGTAGCCGGGGAAGCCCATCGTTTTCATGATGTAGAGCTCAAAGTTGATGCGCTCCTTGAGTTCGTCGCTGAGCGGACTCCCGTAGCGACGTTCCGCGCCCTCGTAGGCGAGTTTCGCCAGATAGTCGGCCTCAAACTTGATGCGATACAACTTGTCATATCCGCCAAGTTTCTTGATTTTGGCTTCTCCTTCCTCGCGGCTCATGACAACGTTGCCGTTCTCGTCGCGTGTAAACTCGTTGAAAATATCCTCGTCGGTCAGCCGTGCGCGATATTCTTCCTCGGTGCCAAACTCGGCCGGTATCTCGTAGAACGGCATAATTGGCGCGTGGTCAATCGAATAGGTCTCGACTTTGTCCAAAATCTCGTTGGTGTTCTCAATTGCTTCGGGGATGTCGCTGAACAGCGCTTCCATCTCCTCGCGACTCTTGAGCCACTCCTGTTTGGTATATTTGATGCGGTCCTGGTCGCTCAGGTAACTGCCGGTTGAGATGCAAATCAGGCGGTCGTGAGCCTCGGCGTCCTCGGCGTTGACAAAGTGGGCGTCGTTGGTCGCCACGAGTTTAATACCAAGCTTGCGCGCAATCTCTATCAGCACTGG
>JAFLTK010000012.1 GCA_022511505.1 Muribaculaceae bacterium | reverse complement strand
CGACCCCGACCTGCTTATTCGCACCGGCGGCGACCATCGAGTGTCAAACTTCTTGCTGTGGCAAATCGCCTACAGCGAGATTTATGTAACCGATACCTATTGGCCTGATTTTGACAAAGATGCCTTTGCTCGGGCCATCGTTCAATACCAGAGGCGCGAACGCCGCTTTGGCTTGACGTCAGAGCAAGTTGCCGCCTCGACCCCCAAATCAATATAACCAACCGTTTATCACCGCTTGAAAACTATGCAGCATTTGCGATTTACGATACTTTTGCTCATCACTACCCTGACTGCCGTTATCGCCAAGGCACAAACCACGACAACGGCTGTCGACACCATCTACAACCCGACGGTTGTATTCAGTTCGATGCCCAACAAATATGAGATTGCAGGCATCGATGTCAAGGGTGCCGATAACTATGAAACATCGACCGTCATCAATTATACCGGTCTGAAAGTGGGCGACGTTGTCGAGGTCCCCGGCGATGAACTCAATCAAGCGGCCAAACGGCTTTGGCGTCAAGGCCTTTTCTCCAAGGTACAAATTGCAATCGAGAAAATTGCCGGCAACAAAGTGTGGCTCGTGCTCAACCTTCGCCAGCAACCCCGCATCAGCGAAATCAACTATATCGGCATTAAAAAAGGTGACCGTGATGATCTTCAGGAGCGCCTCGGCCTGATGAAAGGTAATCAAATTACCCAAAACATTGTCAATCGCGCCATTGCCATTATTAAAAAGTATTATGCCGACAAAGGTTTTGGCAATGCAGTAGTCAAAATCGACCTTCGAGACGACCTGTCGGCTCAAAACGAAGTAATCGTTGACATAAAAATCAATAAAAACGACAAGGTTAAGGTACACAAAATATATATCGACGGCAACGAGGTGTTGAGCGACAACACCATTCAGCGCGCTATGAAGAAGACCAATGAAAAAGGCAAACTCGAGAACCTGTTCAAGCAGAAAAAGTTTGTCGAGACCGAGTATGAGGACGACCTTCGCCGCATTATTCAGAAATATAACGAGAAAGGCTATCGCGACGCTCGCATCGTTGCCGACAGCGTTGCGCCTTTCGATGAAAAGAACGTCGACGTCTACATCACCGTTGAGGAGGGTAAAAAGTATTATATCAATAATATTTCATGGGTTGGTAACACGATTTATTCAACCGATATGTTAAACCAGGTGCTCGGCATCAAGCCCGGCGACGTCTACAACCAGAAACTTATAGAGAAGCGAACCACCGGCGACGATGACGCTATATCCAACTATTACATGGACAAGGGTTATCTCTTCTATAACATTGTTCCCATCGAGAAAAATATCGTCGGCGACTCGATTGACCTCGAGTTTCGAATGATGGAGGGTCCTCAGGCGCGCATCAACAACGTGGTTATCAACGGTAACGACCGCCTGTATGAGAAAGTTATTCGTCGAGAGTTGCGTGTCAAGCCCGGCAAACTGTTCTCAAAGAGCGACCTCATCCGCTCGGCTCGTGAAATCGCCGCGACCGGTCACTTCAACCCCGAAAATATGGACATCCGTCCCGAGCCCAACGAGGAAAACGGTACCGTCGATATTATCTTCAATCTCGAGTCTAAGGCCAACGACCAGGTTGAGTTCTCGCTCGGTTGGGGACAGACCGGTATTATCGGTAAACTCGCGTTGAAATTCACCAACTTCTCGATTAAAAACCTCCTTTATCCGAGTACCTATCGCGGTATTATCCCGCAAGGCGAGGGACAGACGTTTACCGTGTCGGCTCAGACCAACGCCCGTTACTATCAGAGTTATAGCGTCTCGTTCCTCGACCCGTGGTTTGGTGGGAAGCGCCCCAACGCCCTGAGTGTGTCGGCCTACTACGCTCGCCAGACCGGTGTCAACTCGTCCTACTACTCAAATAGTTTCTACAACTATGGCCTCTATGGCGCCAGCGGTCTCGGCTATCTTGGCAACAGTTACTACGATGACTATTATCAGAATGCTTACCAGAACGCCTACGACCCCAACAAGATTCTCCAGATGGTCGGTGTCTCGGTTGGTTTCGGTAAACGTTTATCATGGCCCGACGACTGGTTCACCTTCCAGGCCGAGTTGTCCTACAACTGGTATTTCCTCAAGAATTGGGACTATCTGTTCAAGTTCAACAACGGTTCGTCAAACTCGATTGTGCTTGGTTTGACTTTGGCTCGTAACTCAATCGATAACCCGACCTATACCCGAAGCGGCTCGTCATTCTCAGTTAACTTGCAGTTGACCCCGCCCGCGTCGCTCTTTGGCAAGCGCGACTGGAAGACTCTCAGCGAGAGCAACACGCTTGAATCCAAGAAAGAACTTTACCGCTGGATAGAATACTGGAAACTGCGTTTCAAATCGAGAACCTATACCCCGCTGACCGACCCCGACGGCCAATGGACCCTCGTTCTTATGACCCGCGCCGATTTTGGTCTCTTGGGTAGTTACAACAAGTATCTCAAATCACCGTTTGAAACATTTTATGTCGGTGGCGACGGTATGTCGGGAACCTATACATACGCGACCGAGACCATCGGCCTCCGCGGTTATGACAACGGCTCGCTGACACCCTACAACCGAGAGGGTTACGCCTACACCCGCTTTGGTGTCGAACTCCACTTCCCGTTCATGCTCCAGACATCGACAACAATCTATGGTCTTGCGTTTGCCGAGGGTGGTAACGCCTGGACATCGGTTTCGGCATTCAATCCTTTCCAACTGAAACGAAGCGCCGGCGTTGGTCTGCGTGTGTTCCTCCCAATGGTCGGTATGATGGGTATCGACTGGGCCTACGGTTTCGACAAAGTCTTTGGCGAGCGAGGCGGAAGCCACTTCCACTTCATCCTCGGCCAGGAGTTCTAAACCGCGCCGCTAAACTTTTGGCAATTTTGCCCGTCTAACAGAATAAAGTCATTAAAAACAATCCTAACAGTTACGATAATGAAAAAGACCCTTATAGCACTGCTGCTGATTGTTGCAGCATCTCTGGGTGCTCACGCCCAGAAATTTGCACTCGTGGATATGGACTACATACTCTCCAATATACCCGCCTACGAGATGGCCAACGAGCAACTGAACCAACTCTCGCTCCGCTGGCAGAAAGAGGTTGAAAACCAAGCAAAAGAGGCCGAAACCCTCTATAAGAACTATCAGGCCGAGTCGGTTTTCCTGACCGACGAGCAGAAGCTCAAAAAAGAGGAAGAAATCGTTGCCGCCGAAAAGAGCGCCTCTGAATTACGTGCAAAATACTTCGGCCCCGACGGGGAATTGTATAAAAAGCGTCAGAGCCTGATGAAACCTATTCAAGAGGACATTTACAACGCTATAAAGAAACTCTGTGACGAGCGTGGTCTGCAAGCAATTTTTGACCGGGCCTCGGCCGACATTATTTTTGCATCGCCCAAGATTGATGTTAGCAACGATGTTCTCGAGAAATTGGGATATTCCAAATAATTGATTATCTTTGCACCGCCTAACGGTCCCCAAACGCGGCGGCCTCGGGCGCTCATAACCGTAATAATAATTTATCACTTTTATAAACCATGATTAAGAAAATCTTATTAGCAATTCTGATTGCTCTTCCCCTCTGTGGCTTCGCCCAGTCAAAGTTTGGTGTGGTTGACGTGCAAACTATCTTCACGGCTTTACCCGATGTAAAAGAAATGCAGTCACAAATCGAAGCATCCTCTAAGACCTACGAGACTGAGTTCCAGAAACTTAATGAGGAGTTTAACAAGAAATACACCGAGTTCCAGCAACTCGATGCTTCAACTCCCGAGTCTATCAAGGAGCGCCGCATGCAGGAGATTCAGGAACTTGGCCAGAAGATTGAACAGTTCCGTGCAACTGCTTCTCAGGACCTCCAGCAGCAGCAGGAGAAACTGATGGCTCCCATCCAGCAGAAGATTCAGGATGCTATCAAGGCTGTTGGCGATGAAGGCTCTTATACCTTCATTTTCGAGAACATTGCCGCTGCCTACGTTGGCAAGGATGTGGTAGATGTTACTTCGCTTGTTAAAGCGAAACTTGGCGTAAAATAATATCGTACCCCACTTTAGGGTGCAAAAATGATAATGCGTCATCAGATTATATGTTGACTTGAATAAATGAATTGAAACCGATATTTCGTCCGATCGGCGAAATATCGGTTTCGATTTTGTGCAGGTTAGCGAAGCAAGTTACTAAATATGTGGAAAATGTATCGACAATTGTTTAACAGCGTTATACACGGCATTGCCATTGCTGCGATGGCCGTGACTGTAGCCTTGTTATCGTCGTGCAGTTCCACAAAGCATGTCCCCCGCGGTAGTTACCTGCTCGACAAGGTCGACATCCGCGTTGAGGACAACAGCGACGTCAAGCCGTCGACACTTGTCAACTACTTGCGCCAAACCCCCAACCACAAGGTCCTCGGCTTCTGGAAACTTCAGTTGGCAACCTATAACCTGAGCGGGGCCGACACATCGCGTTGGTATAACCGCTGGTTTAGGCGAATGGGAAAGCCGCCGGTTATTTATGACTCGCAGTTGACGGCCATGTCGGCCCGACAGTTACGCCTGGCTATGGTCAACATGGGATATCTTGATGCTAAAGTGCTGGTTGACACCAACGTCAACAAGTCCCGAAACAAAATCAACGTCGATTACACGGTTGTTCCCGGTATTCCTCATTATATCGCGTCGATTGATTACAATATTCCCGACAGCGCCATCGAGCGGCTTGTCCTATCTGACACGGCACGTCTTGAACTGCACGTCGGCGAACTCTTTGACCGCAATAACCTCGACTTGGAACGAACGATGATAACCGAGCGGTTGAGAAACAACGGTTACTATGCGTTCGGCAAGGAAAATATCTCTTTTGTGGCCGATACTGCGCCCGGATCAAAGGCTGTCAATCTGCAACTAAACATACGCCCGTTGTCAAAGCCCGTCGGTGTTCAGATTATCGACTCTCTTGCCGCCATCGGGCAACATCCGGTCTATAATATCAACCGCGTCCTCTTCTTGACCAACTATCAGCCGGGTATGCCAATCGACCGATGTATTGCCACGGCAATCGACTCGGTTGATTATCGAGGCATAACGGTCTTTTATGGCAAGGACCGTTACATCAAGCCCTCTATACTTGAAGAAAAGTGTTTCCTGCTCCCGGGGCAGCCCTATCGAGCCGCGTTGGTCGACCGCACCTACGAGGGACTTTCGCGCCTTGGCATCTTGCGCAACATTACTATCGAAATCATACCGGTCGGCGTCGACGGTGACAACCCGCTTCTAGACGTCTACATCCTGCTGTCGCGCAACAAGAAACAGGGTGTTACCTTCGACCTTGAGGGCACAAACTCTGAGGGTGATCTCGGTTTTGGCGTAGGCTTGACCTATCAGCATCGCAATCTCGGGAAAACGTCCAACTTGCTGACTGCCAAACTGCGAGGCAGTTACGAGAGCCTTTCGGGTAATCTTTCGGGGCTGATAAACGACCGCTATACCGAGGTTGCCGGCGAGGTTGGTATCACGTTCCCAAAATTCCAGTTCCCGTTTATCTCTCGCTCGGTAAAACGCCGCGTGAAGGCCTCTACCGAGTTTGCCGCGTCGCTTAACTATCAGGAGCGTCCCGAGTACACCCGCATCATTGCCGGCGGCGCTTGGAAATATCGTTGGATAAACCGAGCCGGGACGATTCGCCGCACGGTCGACCTTATCGACATCAACTATGTCTACCTCCCCGAGAGCACCATCGACTTCATTGACCAGATTGCGCCGTCCAACCCGCTGTTGCGATACAGTTATGAGGACCACTTCATCATGAGAATAGGCTACACCTACAGCAAGACCAATCGCCGCATCACCTCGGGTTCAATCTCAAAGGTCACTCTCCAGCCGCTCATCTACAACTTTCGCGCTTCGGTCGAGACTGCCGGCAACCTGCTATATGCTATCAGCAATATCACCGGGCAGCATAAAGTCGACGGAGCATATCGCATATTCGGAATCCAATATGCCCAGTATGCCAAAACCGAACTCGATTACTCGGTAACTCGCAACTTGAGCGAGCGCCACTCGTTTGCATTCCACATTGGCGGCGGAGTCGGTGTCCCCTACGGCAACTCAGAAGCGATACCGTTTGAGAAGCGTTTCTATGCCGGAGGTGCCAACGGTGTCCGCGGCTGGAGCGTGCGTACCCTGGGCCCCGGCTCATACGACTCGCGCAACTCGGTGACCGACTTCATCAACCAGTGTGGCGACATTCGTTTTGACATGAGTGCCGAGTATCGCGTCAAACTGATTTGGGTACTCGAGGGCGGTCTGTTTGTCGATGCCGGCAACATCTGGACCATCCGCAATTATCCCAACCAGCCCGGCGGCGTGTTTAAATTCAACACCTTTTGGAAACAGATTGCCGCCGCATACGGCATCGGCCTGCGCCTTGATTTCCAATACTTCCTGCTAAGGTTTGACCTTGGTTTCAAGGCCTACAATCCCGCTGCCAACCAAGAGCGCTGGCCACTTATCCACCCCAATTGGCACCGCGACGCAACGTTCCATTTCTCGGTCGGTTATCCATTCTGACAACTATTTTTTTACCACTCAGCGATATGGCATCAAAATCACTCGTTATATTTGACCTCGACGGCACCCTTCTCAACACCATCGATGACCTTGGCAACGCGTGCAACCACGCTCTGCAGACGCTCGGTTTTCCCACCCACAGCATTTCCTCCTACCCTTTCTACGTTGGCAACGGAGTCAGTCGCCTTATCGAGCGCGTGCTCCCCGACGAAAACCGTTCCAAACTCGACATCGAGCGCGTGCGCCGCGAGTTTATCGCCTATTATGATCAGCACGACCACGACTACAGCGTCCCCTATGACGGGATACTCCCGTTGCTGACAGAGTTGACAGCCCGCGGCGTAAATATAGCCGTTGCATCCAACAAATATCAACGTGCCGTCACGCGCCTTATTGAGCACTACTTCGGCGAGTTCAAATGGGTGTCAGTGCGTGGACAAGAAGAGCCGCGACCCGTAAAGCCCGACCCGTCGGTCGTGTTCCAAAACCTGCTCGATTTCCCTACACCCAAGTCAGATGTGCTCTATGTCGGCGACTCGGGCGTTGACATGGAAACTGCTCGTCGTGCTTGTGTCGACAGCGTCGGCGTCACCTGGGGATTCCGCCCCGTCAAAGAGTTGCGCGAAAACTATGCTACCCACATCATCGACCATCCCCTCCAAATCCTCGACCTCCTGTGACAGTTAAAAATTTTTTGGAGACTTCACAGAGTGATGTCCCTACAATTTTCCACTTCTCATTTAACGTCCCCCTTAACGATACAGCCCCGAGGAGACTGGCGTCGGCTCGGGGCGAATGTGGGTGTGTTCGGGATTAAGATAGAGGTGAAAAAGGTGTAGAGATGTCATGCAAATTCCTTGATTTTGGCAATCAGGTCATCGGCTTGATGCAGTCCCGTTGCTCGCCATGTTACTTGGCCGTTTTTGAAAATGAATAGGGTAGGGATGGAGCGCACGCCATATTTTGCCGCTACCTCCTGATTGGCATCAACGTCGATTTTGACGATAGTTGCCGCGTCGCCAACCTGTTCCTTAACTTTCTCGAGGATAGGAGCCTGCATCTTGCAAGGACCACACCATGTTGCATAGAAGTCTACCAAAACGGGCTTTTCACCGGCTATAATTGAATTGAAATCGCTCATAGTTTCCAAATTTTAGGGTTTAAAAATCTAAGTTACATCTATAAAACAACCCCTTGTCCAAAAAGTTCTCCGGTTGGGGTGTTTTTAGAGAAGGATGGGGAAATGTCGGGGGAATTTGCTATATTTGCGAGGAATTTTAATATATTTGATGAATCTGTGAAAATAACTAATGAAACCGTGAAAAAACTAAATTTCTTTTTGCCTGTCTATTTTGCAATTTTGGCGGTCGTGCTCGGGCTGTCGTCTTGCAACGATGCCCCTGAGAATCCTGCTGCCGAGCCTGAGGAACCGGCCGTTGTTCCTGAGGCCGCTGTGAATCCGTTAACGATTGAATTTGACGCTGACGCTACTGAGGCTCAGATGATTACGATTAGTGCCAACACGAC
>JAFLTK010000143.1 GCA_022511505.1 Muribaculaceae bacterium | reverse complement strand
GCTAAATAGAATAATTAGTCTAAAAACCACACGTTGATTCTTCCCCCAATTCATTTGGAGAAGTGGATAAGTAAGAACAAAAGGATAAACAAACCAAGAAAGATAGGCAATTCGATTAGTAAAGGAGGCGTACATACATAGCATCCATATAGCATTTGTCAACAAATAGAAGTTGAACAGAATAGAATAAATATATGTAACGAGATGTTTTTTAAAGACAGTAGAGAAACCTACAATAATCGGTAATGAACTATAAAGTATGAAATCTAATCGAAAGCCGCCTCTGCCACCAAAATTCTTGCTATCTTGCGTTGTTGTAAGATATGCGGATCCACTCTCATCAGACAATCCCGCTAAAAGTTCCTGAAAATATATTATTTTTAACATTGAAACAATCATACAGAAGACCCAAAAACAGAAATAAATACCGGACTTTTGATAAATAAGCGTAATAATATAAGCGACTATACACAGAATCATAGAATGATGAAAACCTAAAGAAACTATAGATAAAAGTATTGATATAACTTTCTTTTTATAGAATGAAATCGCTAAAATAAAGAATGCGGCAGCAGCGCCCGCTTTTATACCGTTAACGCCATAGGAAAATGTAGAAAATGAGCCTAACCAAACAACATAGGCTGCAAGTGTATTGCCGGGAAACAACCTTTTAGTTGCCCAAAAGGTTATAATGAAGTATATGCAAGATATTATAAGGAAAAAAAAATGTTTTGGGACACCTGTTACGGCAGAAAATAAAATTAGATTGTCAAAAATAAAATTGGTGTTATTAAGGTTATATGCGATATTTACTTTGGTGTAATAATCGTAAACGCCGGCATATCCTGTCATATCTACGAATACCAAATCGACAGGGCGCAACCCGATAAAGATAGCAAAGAATATAGCTAAGATAAATGCAGTTATAGTTTCAATTTTGATACTTTGGGGAGTGCGTTTTATCCAATATCTGAGAATGACTATAACGGTAAATACAGTCACAATCAGATAATAAAAAACGCTATAATATTCGGCACTTATCATCACTTATTTTTCTTTGGGAGTTCCAACATATCACCAAGTTTCTCATCCCATTCACGAGGGTCGAAAGCATTCCATCCGCCGCAAGGGTAGAAAGTTAATTCTCCAAAATAAACTTTGTTGCCAATCTCATAGAAATCAACACGGACAAATGGTAGCCCCTTTGCTAATTTTTGAGCCAATTCTTTCATTAGTTCAAAATTAGTAGGCTTCTCTAATTTTATGGAGGAATTATCGTGACCACGCTTGAAAGGCAAATGATTGAAATTCATATCATAGAAATCCATGTCAACGTGGCCGGTCTCAATATTTCGGTTAGACGCGATTTTTAGTATACGCGGAACACCGTTAAACACGAAAAATTTATAATCTAATACTGTTCCAGAAGAAAGTTCTCCTTTATATTCTTCGGCTAAGATTTGTGGCTCGACATTTTTATATGGCCATTCAAAGCCAAGATAATAGTAATTGATACCAAGACACTTGTTTATTTTCTTTTTGGCGGCAGATATATCCAATTTATTCTTGTCTCGACAAATTACAAGGCCACCGCTATCATGCGTGCATTTTAATACAAATTGATTAGGAAGTGAATCAAAGTCAATATCATTGAACCTTTTCCAAACTCCTAATGTGGGTATGACATATTCCTCGCCAATTATCGAACTGACATATTCTTTAACAGCAGCTTTATCGACAAGTTGAGTGTGCAGAGGATCATGATAGTTCAATTTCATCCATTGCATTTTCTCATTGAAAGTCTTCGGGTTATCGAGATTGGGATAATATCCTGTGCGCAAATAAAAAATCTTCTTTATTACTCTCTTAGGATTAATAAAGTGATTTCTAATATATGCGTATTTGTTAAATAGTTTCAGAAGAAACTGTTTCATGATTTGACAATGTTTGGAATAATTGATATAAAACGTTTTAATCTTATTTGCATTAAAATCCTTGAGAAGATGATACTTAAGGCAATTGGCAACTCTTTGATGTTTAGTTTTTTTCTGCATTTCATCTTGAAAAGAATATAACGACGATTAAGGTGCTTAGCAAAGTGTTCGCTGTCAATGTAGCTGATAGAACGAGATGCATTGACAATCTTTTCAATCCAATATTTAACCTCTCCCATATCTACTGATACCTTCTGGCCAAGGAGGGCTTTATGGCACAGGATTTCTCTATCGGTTGGATCAATAGATAATCGCCGGAGTCGCCGGAGTCTAATATTTGATGCAGTGAGGATTTGTTCTTTGCTGCTTTTACTTGTAATTTGATTGGGATGTAAACGATAATAAAGTAATACGTCTTTTATAACGGCAAGTTTTCCTTCAACACTTGCTCTCTCCCAAAGCTCGTAGTCTTGGGCTTTCTTAACATTATCGTCATAACATAACCCGGTCCTTTCTAAAAAAGATTTTCTAATCATAACCGATGGATGGCATAATGAACTCGAGAAGAACAAGTAACATTGAACTTCATCATTGTTAGCACCATTCATCATGCTCATATAACTATATCTATCTCCAAAAGAAACAACACCGGTTCCAACAATGTCAATGTCCTTGTTTTTATAGAGATAATCAACTTGAGTGGCTATTCTATTGGGACAAGAAAAATCATCTGCATCCATTCTGGCTATATACTCTCCGTTGACCATTCTGAGACCATTGTTTAGCGTTTTTGTCAGTCCAAGGTTAGCCTCGTTGCGATAAAGTTTAATGATGTTATATTTTTCTGATAACTCGAGGAGGTGTCTATATACATAAAGATCAGAAGCATCATCAATTATTATAAATTCGATATTCTTGTATGTTTGGTCGCATATACTCTTGACGGCACAATCGATGTAGCCAAGATCTTCATTATGGACACTCATTAGTACTGAAACCAATGGATTCATCTTTTCAACTTTAAAAATGTCGTTATAAGGGTTCGGTAGAGATATGGGAAAAATATTAATCCGGTAGCCGATATTCTGTATTTCTTAGAAAGGAATGGATTACGATATACCTCTTGCTTTATTTTTTCCAGATTTCGTGTGCAAATTTTGTAAAGTTGTTTCGGCTCCTCAGTAAAGCCTTTAGCCATGCTCATTATTGATTTGTTTGCTAATACAATATTAGCAAATATATACTGAAATTCTGCTTCATCGGCCAATTCTTTGTTGTAATTTTCAAAAACTTCCTGTTTTATAAATTCAGTATGCCTAATATAATCTAAATGTTTTAGCTTGGCAGGAGAAGTCGTAATACTATTATCACTTTTAATATAATGGTAGAATGGATAATTTAGTATAAAGATTTCTGTAGTCTTACATAAAATTTTAAAATTGAATATGTAGTCCTCATTAATCTCTTTAGGCGGGAATCGAATATCACCAATTAATGATTTTGAATAGAGATTTGAACAAGCGCTATGCCAACTACCTTGCAAGAACTTTGATAATATTTCAATATTTGAATATATCCCGTCTTCTAAACCTGAATCGCAGAACAATGCATCTGAATCGTCCTTTTTAATTCCGCCCAACACGAGAGGAACTTCATGCTTAGTTGCAACGACATGGAGTCGTGAATAAGAATCTCGTTCAATAAGGTCATCGCTATCTACAAATGCGACATATTTGCCTTTTGCATTCTCAATACCAGTGTTTCGTGCAACTGATAGACCTCCATTAATTTGATGAATGATAACAATATTATCTTTATTCTCGTATTTCTTTAATATTGATAATGTTGTTCCATCTGTGGAACCATCATCAACAAGAATAATCTCAATATTTGGATAATCTTGAGCTAAGATACTTTCAATACAACCTTTTAATCGCTCGCCCGTGTTATAGATTGGTACAATAACTGATATAAGATCGACCATATTAAAGACTACCTATGGAATTTAGCAGTAAATGTTTGGATCTTCTGCACTACAATTGATTTCTCTGATTTATTAAAACCAATTACCCAAATAAGAGCAAGGTTAATAATAAAACTTATAAATGCGATAAATAAGATTCCTAAAAAATTGGTGAATAGGATTCTGTTTATAAAATAGCATATTATAAAAGCGATAACTCCTACGAGGTATGCTCTTACAAATATTTCTCTTAAATAGCTCCACATTGGAAATCCTTGTTGTACTTTCAAAATAGTTACTCTAACCAATAAACCAGCAAAAGCAAGAATTATTGAAATTACAAAGGTGGTATAGACAGGATATCCTAACTTAAAAGCTATATAGGTTAAAAGAAATGTTAGAATATAGATTATTGCGATTGAGACTTGATAGATCCTAATATTGCCTTGCGCAAATTTTAACTGGGCAATAGGTGTATATGAAGAACGAATTAAATATTCGATAAGTATTAGATCCACGAAAATCCAAGAATATTCGGGCACTTCAACAAGCCATATTGAGAGAATCTCTTGACATCTTAGAATTATAGGTACAATGAGAAAGAGCATTAAAAAGAAAGAAAGTTTAGAAGAGAAGAATGCTAATCGATAGGCATAGTTTATATTACCTTCAGAATAGGATTTAACAAGTTGTGGATTAACTGAAATTATAAAATTTGATGAAAACTGAGCAACCGCACTTTGAACCTGTACTGCTATTGCTCTGGCAGCATTTAAGATTGGTCCAAAGAATATATTAATCAACATATTCACACCTTGTGAACTAAGCAAGTCTGAAATTGCGCCGAAAATCATCCATCCTGAAAATCCAAACATTTCTTTAATAAGGCTCTTGTTCCACTTCCATTTGTATCTTATATCAGGAAATGATTTATAACAAAAAAACCCGTAAATAAAACGGATAATGAAAGTTATTATTAAAACGAGTATTGCATATATTTTCAATCTTCCTGGTGGAAACAAAGTAATAAGAAAAGCAATTCCAAGTTTTAATGAGGCTTCGATTATTGATAGATATGCAAAAATTGACATTTTCTCATAGGCAATAATCGCAGCATTAAAAGGGGCTGTAATAATTGATATGAAAAATGCAAATACTGAGCATTGATAAGCCCACAACGCAGCGGTAAATTGCGATGGCGGTATTACAAGCTTATGTATGACGAACCATAATCCCAAGGTCTCCAACATTAAGACGGTGATAACACCAATAATAAGATGTATATTAATTGATGTATTGAATATTTCATTAACGTTTGCTTTGATTGAATCAGTCATTCCTACATTTAGGTAACGCTGAGTACTTGCAACCATAGAAGCATTGAAGAACCCTAATAACGAAATTACACCTCCAACGATATTATATATGCCGTAATCGTCTATACCAAGTGCATTTAATAGGACTCGGGATGTGTATATCCCAATTCCCATTGTTATAAACATGCGAATATAAAGCGCAAATGTATTCTTGGTGATACGATTTACAGACATATTTCTTTAAACATTAAATCTACCTTAATTAGTCGCGGTTGAAGATGTCGCGGGTGTAGAGCTTGGGGGCGACGTCGGCGAGGGCGGGGTCGTAGCGGTTGGCGACGATGGCCTGAGACATGGCTTTGAAGCGGTCGAGGTCGTTGACGACCCGGCTGCCGAAGAAGGTGGTGCCGTCAGCGAGCGTGGGCTCGTAGATGATGATGGTGGCGCCTTTTGCTTTGATGCGTTTCATGACGCCCTGAATGGATGACTGGCGGAAGTTGTCGCTGTTGGATTTCATCGTCAGGCGGTAGACGCCTATGACGCAGGGTGTTTCGGCGTCGGGGCTGTACTGGCTGCTGCCGACGTAGTAGCCGGCTTTGCGGAGTATTTGGTCGGCGATGAAGTCTTTGCGGGTGCGGTTGCTCTCGACTATGGCGCTCATCATGTTTTGGGGGACGTTGGCATAGTTGGCGAGCAACTGCTTGGTGTCTTTGGGGAGACAGTAGCCGCCGTAGCCAAAGGAGGGGTTGTTATAGTGGTCGCCGATGCGCGGGTCGAGGCCTACGCCTTCGATTATCTGGCGTGAACTGAGGCCTTTGAGTTCGGCGTAAGTGTCGAGTTCGTTGAAGTAGCTGACGCGGAGGGCGAGGTAGGTGTTGGCAAAGAGTTTGACGGCCTCGGCTTCGGTCATGCCCATGTAGAGGACGGGGATGTCGGGCTTGAGGGCGCCGGCGGTGAGTAGATCGGCAAAGCGATGGGCGGCGTCGGTCAAGCGGTCGAGGTCGGTTAGGTCAAGGATAGCGCGGTTTTCTTCGTCGGCCTCGGGACGGTCGATGATGCGGGGGATGCCGGCGATGATGCGCGAGGGGTAGAGGTTGTCATAGAGGGCTTTGCTTTCGCGCAGGAACTCGGGGAAGAAGAGGAGGTTGAGACGCTTGGCTCCTTGCCGGGCGTAGCGTGTGTAAAGTTGGCGGCAGTAGCCGACGGGTATTGTTGACTTGATGACGAGGACGGCGTCGGGATTGACCTTCAAAACGAGGTCGATGACGTCTTCGATGCAGTGGGTGTCAAAGAAGTTACGGACGGGGTCGTAGTTGGTAGGTGCGGCGATGACGACAAAGTCGGCGTCGCGGTAGGCAGCCTCGCCGTCGAGCGTCGCGGTTAGGTCGAGCTCTTTCTCAGCGAGGTATTTCTCGATATACTCGTCCTGGATTGGCGAGCGGCGGCGATTGATGAGGTCGACCTTGTCGGCGATGACGTCGACGGCGGTGACGCGGTTGTGTTGGGCGAGGAGGGTGGCGATGCTTAGACCGACGTAGCCGGTACCGGCAACGGCGATATTGTATTGTTCTTTAAAGTGCATAGTAGTTTTTAAACCAGTCAACAGTTTTGTTTATGCCTTGTTGCAGGGGCGTAGCAGGTGTAAACCCTGTTGCGCGGCCTAAGGACGATGAATCGGCGTATGTCTGATACACGTCGCCGGGTTGCATTGGAAGGAAGTCTTTGTCGGCTTCTCGGCCGATGGCGTTCTCGATGCAATGAATGTAGTCCATCAATTTGATTGGATGTTGGTTGCCAATGTTGTAGATGGCATAAGGGGCCGGAGAGGAAGCCGGGTCGGGCTGAAGGCTGTCCCAGTTGGAGTTGCCTTGGGGGATAACGTCAACGATGCGAGTGACGCCTTGGACGATATCGTCGATATATGTAAAGTCGCGCAACATGTCGCCGTTGTTGAATACTTTTATCGGTCGATTGTGCAAAATGGCGTCAATGAAAAGAAACGGAGACATATCGGGGCGTCCCCATGGCCCATATACGGTAAAAAATCTTAAACCGGTAGTAGGTAAGTTGTAAAGTTTAGAATAGCAATGTGCCATTAACTCGTTGCTCTTTTTGGTGGCGGCATATAGGCTGACGGGGTGTGCTATGCTGTCATGTTCTGAAAAAGGCACCTTTCCGTTGAGACCATAGACGCTTGACGATGAGGCATAAACGAGGTGTTTAATTTTGTTGTGGCGGCATCCTTCGAGGATGTTTATGAAGCCGTCGAGATTGCTTTCGATATAGGCTTGGGGATTCTCGATGGAGTACCTCACGCCTGCCTGTGCGCCTAAGTTTATGACTATGTCAAAATTTTCGTTGGCAAATAGCATTGCCATTGCTTTGGTGTCTTCGAGGTTCATGCGAATGAACTTGAATTGAGGATATATGGCGCTGTTGACAAATTTATACCACTCGATTTTGTCTTTATTGATACCCAAAGTTTTGAGGCGGTCAAACTTTAATTGCGGTTCGTAATAGTCGTTTATGTTGTCAAGTCCAACTATTGTATCTCCGGCTTTAAGAAGCGAATGGCAGACTGCGTTGCCAATAAAGCCGGCAGCACCGGTTACAAGGATTTTCCTATTCATTTTGGCTGTGGTTTTAGGGGAGGAGTTGGAGGGCGGTTGGGGAAACTTGGACGGCGGCGGTGATGAGGCCGGGGATTTGGACGATGAGGCGCTTGACGCGCGAGCCGCGGATGTATAGGAGGTTGCCGATGTGGTTGTCCATGGGGCCGCCGACGATGCGCACTCGGCTGCCTATCATGGCGGGGGTGATTTCGTCGGGGAGGTAGTAGCGGGTGTCGGGCGCGGTTGTGACGGCTTGTATGAATCGCTCCATGTCGGTCGGCGGGACGGTCATCGGGGTGGCTTGTGCGCCGCGGATATATCGGTATTGGAGGGTTGGGTGGCGACTGACGACGGGGTCGAGGTCGGCGCGGGTTGAGCGTACAAAGAGGAGGTCGGGGATGACGGGGACTTGACGGCGCTCGGTTTTGCCTTGTCGGCGGCTGAGGACCCACTTTAGGGGGGTGAAGGTTTCAAACCCTGCGGCGGTCAATTCGGCGAATGCGGTTAGTCGTGCGTTTGGACGACGGAGGTCGCGCATGGCAAACCACTGGGCTTGGGGGGTGTCCATCGGCGGGTCAGGTTAGCGTTTTGGCAATACTTTGAGTCCTGCACGATGGCCTAAGGTGTTGACCATCTTGCAGTTGCGTGTGTTTCTCCGGCGAGTGACAATCCCCGGGTGCACTGTGGCGATTCTTTTATGGACGTGCCTTTTCATCGCATCGACTGCGCCGAAACGCTCGTTTTGAGCGACAAAGGTAGTGAAAATAAATGAGATGACCAAGTAAATTGGCAATAGATATAGCCCCATCTTGTCAATTTCACCATAAATCACGCAGAGATGTGGTGGATAGGGGAGTGATAGTCCTCATCTTCCTTCCTTATCCTCAAAAATCCTCGATACACATAATTTTCATTATATTTTTTGCCTCTGCCGCAATTTTTATTAATTTTGGCAACCAAGTAAAACTTCTCACAAATATAATACCGGAGAGGAACCGAGATGGAGATTGATTTGCCGATTGAGGTGCACCCGTGGGAGCCGTTTATTCCCGCGGGAGCCAAGGTGCTGATAATGGGCACGTTCCCGCCGCAGTCCAAGCGGTGGTCGATGGATTTTTACTACCCCAACGCGACCAATGATTTCTGGTATATGATGGGGCTGATTTTTATGGGCGACCGGCGGGCACTGATTGACGAGTCGTCGGGTAGGTTTAATCTCGCGGCTATCAAGCGGTTGCTGACCGAGCGTGGGATTGCGCTAAGCGACACCGGGCGCCGCATCCGTCGCCTGAAGGGTAACGCGTCCGATAAGTTTCTCGAAATACTCGAGCCGGTCGACCTGCAGGGTTTGTTAGACCGCATGCCCGATTGTCACACTGTTGTCACCACCGGCGAGAAAGCCGCCGATGTCGTGGCATCGCTCACCGGCACCGAGGCGCCTCGAATGGGAACCATGACTCCGGGGCCGGGCGGGTTGAGCATCTGGCGCATGCCGTCGACAAGCCGCGCATATCCTCTTAAACTCGAAGCGAAGGCAGACTATTACCGCCGCATGTTTGAAGCCGCCGGCATCCTTATATAATTTGTTCCCTCGACAAGGCGAGGAGTTCGGGCTTGTCGTTGTAACTTTCAGAGGGGCGGTTTAGTCGATGAGCAGGAGCTCCTCGTCACGAGCAATGGCGCTTCCGGTCGGGGGTGACGGTTGAAGATGGAATTTACAAAACTACTTTAATAGTTAAGATATCTTAAAAATGATGCAGGTTTATTGTAACTATAAAAATAGTTACTACATTTGCGGTGTGAAACTATTAAAATAGTTATAAGAATGAGAAAAAGAGACAACAATCAATTGACACCCAAGGAGGAGGAGTTGATGCAACTTCTTTGGGAGCATGAGCCGATAGTAATAAGCAAACTCGTCGAACTGTATCCCGACCCGAAACCGCATTTCAACACGGTATCAACCGTGATGAAAAGATTGGAGACAAAAGGATTTGTTGGTCATAACGAAGTTGGCGGTTCTTTTCAGTATTTTTCAACTGTCAAGAAGGATAATTTTCGCAAAAAGAGTTTTGGCGACTTTATCAAAAATTATTTTGGCGGAAGTTACTATGGAGCGGTGTCGGCGCTTGTTGAAGATGACAAGATGTCGGCCGAAGAGTTAAACGAGTTGCTCGAACTCATAAAGAACAAAGGGAAGCACAATGGGTAAACTGCTTGCATATTCGATTGTTAGCGGCCTGATTATGCTTGCCATGTATCTTGCTTACAAACTGTTTATATCGCGAGAAAACCAGCATAATTTTAACCGCGGTATCCTGTTGCTTATCTATTTTGTGTCATTCAGTGCCTATCCGATTTATAATTATATTGATGGTCTGACAGAAGAGCACGCGGGTGCATCGATTATCTCCAATGTTGAGGTTGGTGACCTATCGTTAAAGATGTCGGGACAACCGGCATGGAGCACCTTTCTAATATGGACGTTTTTAATCGGGGTGGCGATTGTTACTTTAAAAACGATAATAGTTTGGTTTAAAATCATTAAGGTCATCCGTTCGGGAGAAAAGATAAGGAAAGATGGTTACACGCTGGTTGTGATTGAGGACGACAAAGTTGCTCCATTTAGTTGGATGGATTATGTAGTGATTAACCGAACCGACTATGAGGCAGACGCTTCGGCCATTATCATCCACGAGTTGAAGCACGTCCGTTCGTTCCACCGGGTCGACTTGCTTATAGCCCGGATTGTCTGTATCCTCAACTGGTTCAATCCCGTCGCATGGCTTATGCGCGATGAAGTGATGCTTGTTCATGAATATCAGGCAGATATGGCTGTCATTGATAGTGGACACAGCCGGCAAGAATATCAAATGTTGTTAATAAAAAAGGCTGTTGGCGCCAGATTCCCGTCCTTAGCCAACAGCATAAATCACAGTAAACTTAAAAAAAGAATCACTATGATGTACAAATCAAAACGTGGTGCAAGCGGTCGCCTCAAGGCCCTTGCGCTTGTGCCGATGGTTGCATTGGCACTCTCGGTGACAACCGTGCCGGCAGTGGAGGCGGCCGTATCAACAATCGGCCACAGCAACCTCTCGCTTGGCAAAGGTAGCGAAAATTCCTTAGATTCTACTCAATTTAGCATTACTTCTTTAAACAATAGCGGGGTTGAAACTACTGTTGTGATAAGAGGCGAAGGATTGGGAGAATATATTTCGGTTTCAGATGTTTCCTTTACTAATAAAGGAAATGACTATTCCGCAAAGGCGTTAAATACAACTATGACAGATGGTTGCGCCACAATAAAAGCCGTCTTCCCGCTGTCAGACAACTATGAAAACGCGAGTGTCGCTTTTATGCTTAACGGACAGAAAGTTACCCTTCAGTTAGACGATTTTCACGGAGGTTCGCAAACAAGCGCGGTGTCAATTTCACCTTCAAACGGCATCGTGATTTCTCAAGGCAATGCAACCTTGTCGACCGTGGGTGATATGGAGATTTATCTTGACGGCAAGAAAATCAGCGAGGAGGAGATGAAAGAACTGAATCCTGAAACAATCGCTTCAATGTCAATCGACAAGCAAACCAACAAAATCTTCATTACGAGCAAATAATAGGCTTTTCATACACAGGCAGGGTAGGCAGAGAGACAAAACCGGTTTCTCTGTCTACTTTGTTCTCGGTTAGAATACCCGATTTTGGGTATTGCAGGGGAGTGAGGAAGGTTGTAACTTTGCGGTGTAAAATCAGAATAGCAATGAGATTGTCGGAATTGGCCCCCGGGCAGACCGGTGTGGTTGTCAAGATATTAGGCCACGGTGCGTTTCGCAAGCGCATGATTGAGATGGGGTTTGTCAAAGGGCGCGTTGTCGACGTTGTTCTTGACGCGCCGCTTCGTGACCCCATCAAATATCGCTTGATGGACTATGAGGTATCGCTTCGACGAAGCGAGGCCGACCTCGTTGAGATTGTCACGCTCGACGAGGGGACGACCCATATACCTAAGCAGACCGTCGACTCGACCATCGACGACACCGAGGAGAGCGTCCACCCCACCGCCGCCCGCAATTCAAAGGTAATCAATGTCGCGCTGATTGGCAATCCCAATTGCGGCAAGACATCGCTGTTCAATGTCGTTTCGGGCGCGACCGAGCATGTCGGCAACTACAGCGGCGTGACGGTTGATGCTAAACAGGGGACAATCAAGCGCAACGGCTACACGCTTAACGTTGTCGACCTCCCCGGGACCTATTCGCTTGCCAGTTACAGTCCCGAGGAACTCTATGTGCGCCGCTACCTGCGCGACGAGAGTCCCGACGTTATTATTAATGTGGTCGACAGCAGTAACCTCGAGCGCAACCTCTATCTGACGACCGAACTCATCGACATGGACCGCTCGATGGTCATTGCGTTCAACATGTATGATGAGTTTGAACGCAGCGGCAACAAGTTGGATTTCAAAACGTTGGGCGAAATGATTGGCGTGCCGATTGTCCCGACCACCGCTCGCAACGGTGAGGGTGTTGACTGTCTAATTGACACCGTTATCGACGTCTATGAAGGGCGCGACAAGGCCGTTCGCCACATCCACGTCAACCTCGGCCCGTTTGTCGAGCCGGGCGTCAACGCCATCAAGGATGCCATCAAGGCCGACCACTATATTGACCGACATTTCTCGCCTCGTTACCTTGCCATCAAACTCATAGAGCGCGACAAGGAGGTCGACTCAATCATCGCCGGGACGCCGAATGCCGACGCCATCTTTGAACTGCGCGACCGCGAGCGCCACAATATCGACCGCATGCTGGGCGACGAGGATGTTACCGCCGCCATCGCCAACGAGAAATATGGATTCATCGCCGGGGCGCTCGCCGAGACGCTCGTCCCGTCGTCAAACCCCGAAAAATCGGCGCTTACCCACGCCATCGACTCGCTTGTTACCAACCGCGCTCTCGGTTTTCCGATATTTATCGCCCTGATGTTCACCGTTTTTTGGCTGACGTTCAGCCTCGGCAGTTACCCGATGGCGTGGATTGAAAGCGGTGTCACGTGGCTCGGCGACATGGTCCACAACCTTTTCCCGGCCGGCCCGGTGAAAGATATGATTGCCGATGGCGTCATTGGCGGCGTCGGCGGCGTGATTGTGTTTTTGCCCAACATTCTAATACTCTATTTCTGCATCTCGTTCATGGAAGACTCGGGGTACATGGCCCGCGCTGCTTTTATCATGGACAAACTCATGCACCGCATAGGGCTCCACGGCAAGAGTTTCATCCCGCTGGTGATGGGCTTTGGATGCAACGTCCCGGCTATCATCGCCTCGCGCTCAATCGAGAGCCGCAGTTCGCGCATCATCACCATTCTTATCAATCCGTTCATGTCATGTTCGGCGCGCGTGCCTATATATGTGCTGCTCGTCGGCACGTTCTTCCCTCGTCACGCCGCCATCGTGTTCCTGGGGTTATATGTCCTCGGCGCAATCGTCGCCATGATAACCGCACGCCTGTTGAGACGCTTCTTCTTCAAGGCCGACGATACCCCCTTTGTCATGGAGTTGCCTCCCTATCGAGTGCCGACCCTCAAAGCCATGCTTCGCCACACCTGGGGCAAAGGCGAGCAATACCTGCGCAAGATGGGCGGACTGATACTCGTTGCCAGCATCATTGTCTGGGCACTCAACTATTTCCCTCGCCACGAGGAAGTTGAGGGAGTCGAGCCGATTGAAACCGTCGCGATTGACCCCGCCCATGACTCATATCTCGAGATGGTAGGCAAATTCATCACCCCGGCGCTCGAGCCACTCGGCTTCAGTTGGAAGGCCTCGGTAGCCGCCCTCGCCGGTGTCCCCGCCAAAGAGATTGTCGTGTCGACACTCGGTGTACTCTACACCGGCGACGAGGATGTTTCTCTGTCGACACTCTCCGAGCGCTTGCAGCAACCGTCGCCCGTCACCGGCCGGCCAGACTTTGACGCCGCCACGGCCCTCTCGTTCATGATATTCGTGTTGCTGTTCTGCCCCTGCATCGCCACGCTGACAGCCATTGTCCGCGAAACCGGCGACTGGCGCTACGGCCTTTTCTCGGTCGCCTACAACACTGCAGTCGCGTGGCTCGTCGCCTTCATCGCCTACCGACTCGCCCTGCTCTTCTAAATCGCGAAATATTCCTCGTTTTTCGCGCTAAATAAAATATATTGATTAGACGCGCGGGCGGTGGGCTGTTCGTTTTCCCCTTTTTGGTGTCAAAACTTGCTTAAATGGCAAAAACGGCGCGAGAGTCAATGCACTTTGGAACTTTTTCACTAAATTTGCGGTTAAATTCCGTGACATGCGGTTATTTCAGCAATTTATTCAACTTTAGCACGCTCAGTTTAAATATTTCAAAGTGATGTTAATATCTGACTCTATAGCCACCTTTGGGCGCTACTGCCTGTTCATGAAGCGGGTTTGTTCCATTCCCGACAAATGGAAGCAGTTTTTTCAGCGTACGGTATTTGAGATGTCCAAACTGGGCGTCGATTCCATACCGCTTGTAATCGTCATCTCGATATTTATCGGCGCGGTGATTGCAATCCAGATGCAGTTGAATATCAACTCGCCGCTTATCCCGGCTTATGCCGTCGGCTTGTCGACGCGCGACATCGCGCTGCTGGAGTTCAGCAACTCTATCCTGTGTCTCATTCTTGCCGGCAAGGTCGGCTCAAATATCGCCTCTGAGATTGGCACCATGCGCGTGACCGAGCAAATCGATGCTCTCGAGATTATGGGCGTCAACTCGGCTAACTTCCTGGTGTTGCCAAAGGTTGTCGGTTTTCTGGTGTTCATGCCGGTGTTGGTATCGTTCTGTATGGCAACGACGTTGCTTGGCGGTTTCCTCGTCGCATTTTTCACCGACATTATCAGCGTGTCGCGCTATACCTACGGTCTGCAATCCTACTTCGTCGAGTGGTACGTGTGGTACGGCTTGATTAAGTCGCTGTTTTTCTCGGTGATAATCAGTTCGGTAGCCTCGTTTTATGGCTATTTTGTCAAGGGCGGTGCCCTCGAGGTTGGCAAGGCGAGCACCAACGCCGTTGTTGCCAGCAGTATTCTGATTCTGTTACTTGATGTTGTTCTGACTAAATTGATGCTGCAATGATTGAGGTTAAAGATGTCACCAAGTCGTTTGACGGCAAGACCGTGCTCCACGACATTAACGCGACTTTTGTCAGCGGTAAGACTAACCTGATAATCGGTCAGAGCGGGTCAGGTAAGACGGTGTTGCTCAAGTCGATAGTAGGCCTGTTCAAGCCCGACTCGGGCGAGATACTTTTTGACGGTCGCGACATCACCAAGATGAATGCCGGCGAGGTCAAGGAGCTGCGCAAAGAGATTGGAATGTTGTTTCAAGGTTCGGCGCTGTTTGACTCAGAGACGGTGCTTGGCAACGTGATGTTTCCCCTTGTAATGTTCACCAATATGAGCAACGGCGAGATTAGGGATCGTGCCGAATTCTGCCTTGAGCGCGTCAACCTGCAAGGCGCCGAGGACAAGTATCCCTCTGAAATATCGGGCGGTATGCAGAAACGCGTCGCTATTGCCCGAGCCATTGCTCTCAATCCGCGCTACCTCTTCTGTGACGAGCCAAACTCGGGCCTCGACCCGCGCACTTCAATCGTCATCGACGAACTACTTCATGACATCACCCACGAGTATAACATCACCACCGTCATCAATACCCACGACATGAACTCGGTCCTCGGCATTGGCGAAAACATAGTGTTCATCAACAAGGGCTATCGCGAGTGGGTTGGCGACATGCACCAAATCTACACAACCGCCAACCACGCCCTCGAGGAATTTGTCTTTGCCAACGAACTTTTCACCAAGGTCCGCAAATACGTTCTCGCCAACGAGACCCCAATTCCCCCCAAAGCTAAATAGCTTCCACATTCTTAGCACTTTTGATAATTTGGTGCTTGGTAGAGGCAACCCCTTATAATTCTCGTTCATCCAATAAGTATAAGGCGCCGTTGGCAGCACGACCATATATCTCACACCGTGTTTCCTCGCCCGTTGCCGGAAGCGCGAGAATACCGTCGGTGTCGCTATCAAGACTATATTCAATCAAAGTTCTGTTCAATAAGCCAATATACTCCTTGCGCCGAAATTTGAGGTTTTTGCCCAACCTGCTCTGGACCTCTTCATAATTTTCATACTCGCCATAACACGTCATCGCCTCGCCATCAGTCCAATCACCCTCATGGGCTACTATCAACCGCTCGACCGGTTCCCCGTCGGGCAACCGCCCTTTATGAATCGCCAATAACCCGCAACATCCTCGCCAATCCAAAAATGTTACGATTGGCAAGGATGCTTGAATAGAATTCTTGATTTTATCAAAAAAGGTTTCCACTTATTTCAATTAATTGAGTTCCTTAGTCAATGTGGATTTCGGCGGCGGCCATTTCGTCGTATGCGGCCCAGGCGGGGTCGTTCTCGCAGTAGATTTCCAGGGGAAGCATTGGCAGAGACTCGAGGGCCTCGTTTAGTTTGCGGCCGAAAATGTGGGTGCTTAGGGTATAGAAAATCCAATCGCGACGGTTGTCGCCGGTGAAGATGCCGGTTAGGACCGCAACGGGGTCTTTGGCAAAGGCGGCAACGAGTGCCTCCTGAGCCTGCTCCATGAGGGTTGATGTCTCTTTGTCGGGCATGCCATCGACGCCGCTATCGTAGGTCCAAGAAACCTCTACGCGGATAGAAAAGCGCTTGTTATCACGAAATTTTTTCACGTCACGACGTCCGGTGACCATTATCAGCCGGCCGTTGTCGCTCTCGGTTGGTGATGTCCACCATTCTCCGGATTGTATCTCCATAATCGTCTAAATTTTCCGTCAAATATACACAAATTTTTCCAATCTCTTAAAACAATTTCAGCAAAAACCAAAAACAATCTAATCAATATATTTTATTTAGCGCGAATATTGAAATATCTTCAGGATGTGCTAAAAGGCAGACGCGATGGTGCCTCAAAACATGGCTACCCGGTAGGGACGCGATAAATCGCGTCCACATAATCCAATAGTAATCAGTGTTATACGCGGACGCGACATGTCGCGTCCCTACCAGATTGTCATCGGAAGAAACGGTTGAGATTATAATGCACAGGCGCATTAACTGGTTTATCTTAGGGATTTCAAACTTGGAGTTATTTTTTGGTGGTCAGGGTGTAGACGATTGGGAGGATGAAGATGTTGAGCAAGGTGGATGAGAGCAGGCCGCCGAGGATGACGAGGGCGAGGGGGGCCTGAATTTCGTTGCCTGGCGACGAGCCGTGGATGGCGATGGGTATCAGCGCGAGGGCCGACGACAAGGCGGTCATGATGATTGGGTTAAGGCGGTCGACCGAGCCGGCGATGACGCGCTCGCCTATCGAGACACCTTCGTCGCGAAGGGTGTTGTAGCGTGCCATCAAGAGCATGCCGTTGCGCGTGGCTATGCCTATTAGCGAGATAAAGCCGATGATGGCGGGGATGTTGATTTCGCTGCCGGTCAGCACCAGGATGAGTACGCCGCCAATCATTGCGAGGGGCATATTTATCAGTATGACAGCACTCTGGCCCGCACTCTTGAACTGGCTGTACAGCAACATGAAGATGACCACGATTGCCACGAGGGCGGCGATGGCAAGGACACGGCTGGCGCGCGCCTCGCTTTCAAACTGTCCGCCGTAGGTGACATAATACCCCTCGGGGAGGTCGACATTGGCGCTGACGCGACGCCTGATTTCGTTGACGGCACCACGCAGGTCGCCGCCGGCGGTGTTGGCCGAGATGACGATGCGGCGCGAGGCGTTCTCGCGGTTGACTGTCCCGGGACCCGATGACACGACGATGTCGGCAACATGGCTCAACGGGACTTTACCTTCGGGAGTGTCAATCATCAGGTCGGCCAGGAGGTCACGAGTGTCGCGCATATCGGGCTCGACCATCAAAGTAAGGTCGAGCGGAAAACGGTCGTCGGTGACCTGCGACACCTGCTCACCGGCCATCGCCACCGAGATGAAGCGGGTGAACTCGGGGATGGTGATACCATAACGGGCAAGCATCTCGCGGCGGGGCTTGATGTCGATTTGCGGGCGATTGATTTGCTGCTCGATGTTGACGTCGACAATGCCGTCGACCTCGGCCATCTCTTGCTTGATTTTGTTGCCGAGGATGTAAAGGCGCTCGAGGTCATTGCCAAAAAGTTTGACTGCAATCTGCGCCTCGCTGCCCGAGAGCATCGCGTCGATGCGGTGGGAAATAGGTTGGCCGATTTCGATATTCACGCCGGGGATGACGGCGAGACGTTCTCGCAGGTCGGCCACCATCTCGGCGCGCGAGCGACCGTGGTCAAGGCGGTAGGGCACCTCGATTTCTGAGACGTTTACCCCGAGCGAGTGCTCGTCGAGTTCGGCGCGGCCGGTCTTTCGTGCGGTCGTGACAACCTCTGGTGTCTCAAGGATAATGCGCTCAGCCTCAAAGCCTATGCGGTTGCTTTCGTCGAGCGAAATGCCCGGCATGGCACTGACGTTGATTGTCAGAGACCCCTCGTTGAACGACGGCAGGAAACTGCGGCCGAGGGTGAAAAACAGCCCTATTGCCACGAGCAATAACACGCCCGTTGTCACGAGCCACGGGCGCGGACGACACAGAGCGTGCTCAAGCAATCGGCGATAGGCGGCGCCAAGATGGCGCGACAGCCACGGCTCGCTTGACAGCCGGCGGTCGGCCTTGGCGCTGCCGAGCAGGTAGGTGCAAAGAACCGGGGTCAGCGTCAGCGCTACGATTGTCGACGCTATAAGCGCCACGATAAACGCAACGCCGAGCGGGATAAGCATGCGTCCCTCAATGCCGCTCAGAAAAAACAGCGGGATGAAACTGACGATGATTATCAGCGACGAGTTGAAAATTGGCATGCGCACCTCGCGCGACGCATCGAGCACCACCTCGAGTACACCGCGCCGCTCGCCTTCGGGTAGTTCGCGATTTTGCCGCAATCGCTTGTATACATTTTCGACGTCAACAATGGCGTCGTCGACCAGCGAACCGATTGCAATCGCGATGCCTCCGAGAGTCATTGTGTTGATACTCAGCCCCATGAAGTGGAGCACGATGACGGTCACGATGACCGACATTGGCAGCGCGACAACCGAGATGACAGTGGTCCTCAAATTCATCAAGAAGAAAAACAGCACAATGATGACCATCAACGCTCCCTCAAACAGCGACTCTTGGAGATTGGAAACCGAGCGGTCGATGAAGTCGCTTTGACAGAAAATGTCGGTCGCGACGTTGACGTCTTTCGGCAGGCTCGGCTTGACGTCGGCGATAAGCGCCATGATGTTGTCGGTCAGCGAGATAGAACCCGCGCCGGGCTGTTTTGTGACGGTCAAAAGCACTGCCGGCACCCCGGCGACGGTCGCGGTGCCGATGGCGGGCTGCTTGGGACCAATCGCGACCGTGGCAATGTCGCCAATCGTTATCGGCAGGCCGTCGGCGCCGAGTTTGACGGCACTTCGCTCAATGTCGGCAACCTCGCGCGTGGCGACGTCGCCTTTTATAAGATACTCATTACCATACTCATAGATGATACCACCCGAGGCATTGGCGTTCATTCCCTCTGTGGCCTCGATGACATCGTCGAGCGAAACGTCGAGTGCGCGCATGCGTCCCGGGTTCAACTTTATCTGATACTCAAGCACGTCGCCGCCAATGACCGCCACGCCGGCCACACCGGCAATAGATAGCAATCGGGGTCGGAGTTCGCGTTCGGCAATCGTGCGCAATTCTCCCGGGCCGGTCTCATCGCCACCCGTCAGTCCGATAATCATAATTTCGCCGAGAATCGATGACTGCGGTCCGAGCGTGGGCACTCCGACGCCCGGCGGCAACTGTCCGGCAAGGGCGCTGATTTTTTCGCCGACAATCTGGCGCGCGAGGTAGACGTCGGTATCCCAGTCAAACTCGACCCAGACCACAGAGAACCCGGTTGTCGACGAAGACCTGACGCGTCTCACACCCGTTGCGCCCGTGACGGCGGTCTCCACGGGGTAGGTAACCATCCGCTCGACCTCTTCGGGCGCCATACCGCGTGCCTCGGTCATGACAACGACCGTAGGTGCGTTCAGATCAGGGAAAATATCGACCTCGGTGTCGAGCAAAACAATCATGCCGGCCACGAAAATCATGGCCGACAGGATGACGACCGTCAGGCGATTGGCCAGTGACCCTTTTATGATACTGTTAAGCATAGCGTGCTGAATGTTTAATGGTTATGAGAATGTCCCGGAGGCGCTACATTGGCACTTTCGGCCATTTGGACAACGCGGGCGCCGGTGGCAACGACCGTGTCGCCCGGTTTGAGTCCCGAGAGAATCTCGACGTTGACGCCGTCGCTGCCGCCAATGGTGACGGCATTTTTGGCGTAGGCGTCGTCGTGAACGCGCGTGTAGACATATTGCTTGCCCTGAATCTCGACAATCGCGCTGACCGGAACTGTCAATGCCTCGGCCTTCTCAGAGCCAACGAGGTAGACCTCGGCAGCCGCGCCGGGAACAACACCACCGCGGTTGGAGAACGTGAAATAGACCGGGATGTAAGCGCCGGTGTTGGAGGCCTCGCGTGACAGCAGTCGGCCGTCGAGCGACGCGAGCGTCAACACCTCGGTCGAATAGTCGGGACGGAAATTGGCGGTCGAAATGTGGGGTAGGAATGAGTAGTAGCGGCGGGGCAGGTCGGCTCGCAACGTCAGGTTGCGATTTTGAGCCACGACGGCTATCAGTTGGCCGGTTTCAACATACTCGCCCGATGTGGCCGCCAGTTCAGTCACTACGCCGCCGGCGGTCGCGACAACTGTTCCCGATGCCGCTTTGCCGCCGCCGTTATACGCCGCACGGGCCGCTTTGACTCTCGCCAGCGCTTCGTTATACTCTTTGCGCGACACGATTCCATCGGCAACAAGCGGCTCAAGTCGCTTCAATTCGGCCTCGGCAGCTTCGAGTTCAACGCGTGCAGCCTCGACAGCGTCGCCGCCTTGCAGTCCACGCGCCGATATGGTACCAATCGCTTGACCTGCCGACACTTGACTGCCAACAGTGATGCCATCTTTCAGTTTGAAGATTCCTGACGATGTGGCCGATACCGCACTGCGGTCGCCTGCTGCCGGCAATATTTGGCCCGATACTTTAACGACCTCGCTGAACGGCTTAAGCGACACCCTTTCCACCGTCACTCCAAAGCGCTCGGCAACCTCAGGCTCCATCTTAATCTCATCGCCGTGGCCGTGGCCGTGAGCGTCAGCCTCCTCGCCGTGCTCGTGGTCATGCCCGTTGTGGTCATGAGCATGAGCCTCCTCAGCGTGGCTGTGTTCGTGATCGTGGTCATGCTCGGCGTGCTCAGAGCCACCGCAAGCCGTCATTCCAACCGCTATAGCCGTCGTGACGGCTATTTTCAGAATATATTTTACCATAACATCATGTCCTAAAAAAATCAATCTACAAAATTACCACTTTCCCCCTGCACATGATATGCAACATTCAGTTTGTTGATATTTGAAGTATCTTAAGAAAAAATAGTATCTTTGCAGGATGAATCGCTGAAGGTGCCGGCAAGCGTCTTCAGGTTTAATGCAAATGACGTGGAACAACAAATCCCGAGATATAGCGCCGACGACCTCCGTGCGGCTGTCGACACACTGCGACGCGGTG
Organism: Muribaculaceae bacterium; assembly: GCA_022511505.1. GTDB lineage: Bacteria > Bacteroidota > Bacteroidia > Bacteroidales > Muribaculaceae > HGM05190. Next base: position 4,302 of record JAFLTK010000143.1, on the reverse strand, counting down.
GCGTGATTCTGTACCCGACCGACACGGTGTGGGGCATCGGCTGTGACGCGACCCGTTCAGAGGCGGTCAAGCGTGTCTATGAAATCAAGCGGCGTGTCGACTCAAAGGCGCTCATCACGCTGGTGTCGAGTGTCGACGACCTGTATCGCTATGTTGCTGATGTCCCGACAATTGCGGCCGACTTGATTGAGGTTTCCGATAGGCCGCTGACAATCGTCTATGACCGCGGTATCAATTTGGCGCCCGAATTGCTGGCGGCCGACGGCAGCGTAGGACTGCGCGTCACCGGCGAGGCGTTCTCGGCGGCTCTGTGTCGCGGATTGCGCCGTCCGGTGGTCTCCACGTCGGCCAACATCAGCGGTTGCCCGACACCGGCATCGTTTGCCGAGATTTCGCCCGAGATTGTCGACGCCGTTGACTATGTAGTTCAATATCGCCGCGACGACCGCAGGCCCGCGCGTCCGTCGAGCGTCATCAAACTCGGTGCCGACTCAACCGTTAAAATTATTCGACCGTGATAAACGTTACCAAGCAACGCCTCAAGTATATCGTGGCCGACTATCTGTCGACCGCGCTTGCTCTCGCGCTGTTCAGCGTTGCCCGCTATTTTATGATTGACTCTATCAACGAGGTCTATCACGGTTTCGTCAATTTCCTTCGGTCGCAGGGTGTTATTCAGGGCTTGATTTATTTCCCGCCGTTGATGATGTTGATTTACTACCTGGCGGGAATATATGACAACGTCATCCAGCGATCGCGACTCCACGAGATGGTGTCGACGTTTACTACCTCGTGTATCGGCGCGCTGATCTATTTCTTTGGCGCGTTGCTCAACGACTATATTCCTCAGACCCGCATGAGTTATGAGATGATACTCCTGCTGGTGCTTCTGTTGTTTATATGTGTCTACACCTGCCGCGCCATCATTACCCGCTATACAACCCGCAAGGTGCATTCGGGCGAATGGGGTTTTAACACGCTGATTGTCGGCACTTCAGAGGCGGCGCGCAAACTTGCTGTCGACCTCAAAACGCGCTATCGCTCGATGGGGCTGAAGGTCGTCGGCTATGTCAACACCATCGACGGGTTCACGCCTCGCGACGGTCTCGACCTGCCGGTCTATGAACTCGACACGCTCGACACCGTCGTTGTCGAGCAAAACATCCAGAAACTGATTATAACGCCCAACCGCCACGGCCGTCGCGCCACCGTCGATATCATCAACCGCCTCTTTCCGCTCGACCTGTCGATGTTTATCACTCCCGACCTTTACAACTTGATGACCATGCGTCCGCGCATGAGCAACGTTGCCGCGCTGCCGCTTATTGACATTTCGCGATGTGATATGCCCCCGAGTACGCTGAATATCAAGCGGTTGAGCGATGTTGTCGTCTCGGTGATTGCGTTGATACTGTTGTCGCCGATTCTGGCCGCAATTGCCGTCATGATAAAACTCGACTCGCCCGGCCCGGTGTTCTACAAGCAGACGCGCATCGGCTACCACAAGCGCCCGTTTGACATTATCAAGTTCCGCACGATGATTCCAGAGGCCGAGGCCGCGGGCCCTGCGCTGTCTACTGACAATGACCCGCGCATCACTCGCATAGGCCGCGTCCTACGCAAATATCGCCTCGACGAGTTGCCAAACTTCTGGAACGTCGTTCGCGGCGACATGTCGCTCGTAGGGCCTCGTCCCGAGCGTGAGTTTTACATAAAGCAGATAACCGAGCGCGCCCCCTATTACACAATGATTCACCAAGTCAGGCCCGGCATCACGTCGTGGGGCATGGTGCAATATGGATATGCCAACACCGTCGACGGCATGATTGAGCGTCTGAAGTATGACCTCATCTATATCGAGAACGTCTCGTTTCTTGTCGACATTAAGATATTGATTTACACGATTCGCACGGTTGTAACGGGTCGCGGGATGTAATTTTTGTTAAGGTATAAAGGTAAAAGATTAACGGTAAAAAAGGTACAAGGAATGTTAGAGCAGATAAAAAGTAATATCAACGGTCGCCGGCTGAAGGACGCTTTCATGGGTCTGGTGTTGTGGCGCGAGCGACACGTCAGCGAGAAGACGTTTGTCATCGTGTTGGCGTTGATTGTCGGTATCGCTGCCGGCTTTGCCGCGCTGTTGCTCAAGTGGTTGATTCACCTCATCTCGGGCGCGCTACTGGCCGGACTCCCCGTGTCCCACGGTAACTATCTTTTTCTTCTTTATCCCGTTATCGGCCTGATATTGACCACGATATATGTCAAATATATCGTGCGCGACAACATTTCTCATGGTGTCACGCGCGTTTTGCACTCCATTTCTCAGAATAAGAGCCGCCTAAAGCGCCACAATATATATTCGTCGATTTTTGCGAGTTCGATGACCATAGGCTTCGGCGGTTCGGTTGGAGCCGAGGGCCCGATTGTCTACACGGGCGCGGCGATAGGCAGCAACCTCGGGCAACTGTTCCGCATGTCGCCTCGCATCCTGATGATAATGGTGGGCTGTGGTGCCGCTGCCGGTATCGCCGGCATCTTCAAGGCGCCGATTGCGGGTATGCTTTTCACTCTCGAAGTGCTCATGATTGACCTGACAACGGTCTCGGTCATGCCGCTGTTGATTGCCTCAATCACTTCGGCCACAATAGCTTACATCTTCACGGGCTATGATGTCGAGTTCTTCTTTGTACAGAGCGAGCCGTTTGTGACGGCGCGCATCCCCTACGTCATCATCCTCGGCATCTTCTGCGGGCTGGTGTCGCTCTACTTCACCCGCGTCATCAACATGATGGAAAACTTTTTCGGACGGTTCAAAAATCCGGCCGTCAAAGTGGTGATTGGCGGTGCAATTCTGGCGACGCTCATCTTCCTTTTCCCGCCGCTCTATGGCGAAGGCTACAAGTCGATTACCGACCTGCTCGGCGGCGACACGGCTTCGATTGTCAACTCGTCGATTTTCTACCCCGACCGTGACAACGTCTGGTTTATCATCGCCATCCTCGCCGCCATCGTGTTGCTCAAAGGCTTCGCGACCTCGGCGACTAACGGCGGCGGCGGTGTCGGTGGAACTTTTGCCCCGTCGCTCTATGTCGGTTGCATCGCCGGCTTCTTCTTTGCCTACAGTTTCAACTACATCTTTGGACTCGACCTGTCGATAAAGAATTTTGCGCTCATGGGGATGGCGGCGGTGATGGCGGCGGTCATGCACGCCCCGCTGATGGGCATCTTCCTGACGGCCGAACTGACAGGTGGTTATGACCTCTTCCTGCCATTGCTGATAGTGTCGACAATTTCCTACGGCACCATCAAGCTATTTGAGCCCTACAGCATCTACACCATGCGACTTGCCCAACGCGGCGAACTGTTGACCCACCACAAAGACAAAGCCGTCCTGACCCTCCTGAAGATGGATAATGTCATCGAAACCGACTGTATCAGTGTCTCCCCCGAGATGAACCTCAAGCAGATGGTCGACACCATCGCCCAGGCCAAGCGCAACATCTTCCCCGTTGTCGACAAGGACAATATCCTGCTTGGCGTCGTTGTGCTTGACGAAATTCGCAACATCATGTTCCGTCCCGACCTGTACAAGAAAATGTTTGTCCGCAAATTCATGTCCATGCCCCCGGCTCGCATAATCCTTGGCGACAGTATGGCCAACGTGATGAAAACCTTTGACCGCACCGGCGCGTGGAACCTCCCGGTTGTCGACGCCGAGGGCCACTACATCGGCTTTGTGTCAAAATCAAAGATATTTAACTCCTACCGCCGCGTCCTGCGCCACTACACCGAGGAATAAACTCGGCAAAAATATGTAACTTTGTGAAAAATACATGCAATGAAACACAACTGGGAATATCATAGATTTGGAGAACTCTGCGATATTGTTCGCGGTGGATCGCCACGGCCAATTCAAGACTATTTAACTTATGATGAAGATGGCCTTAATTGGATTAAAATCGGTGATGTGGGCCAAGGTGAAAAATATATCGTTTCTACAAAAGAGAAAATTAAAAGAGAGGGTCTAAAGAAAACCCGAGAAGTCCATAAAGGTGATTTTATTTTATCTAACTCCATGAGTTTTGGTAGACCATATATTTTAAAGATTGATGGTTGTATTCATGACGGTTGGTTAGCGATTCGAAATGTTGAATCACATTTTATTCCTGATTTCTTGTATTATTTCTTATCTTCTCCAACTACTTATTTACTTTTTGAAAAACTAGTTAGAGGTGGCGTTGTCAACAACCTTAATTCAGATATTGTAAAAGGAATATCTGTTCCTGTTCCACCTCGGGAGGT
>JAFLTK010000343.1 GCA_022511505.1 Muribaculaceae bacterium | reverse complement strand
CGCAAAATGGTCAACGAGGCCCGCGAACTCGGCGTGACCCCAATTCTTTGCGGCCCCATCTGCCGAATGTATTTCACCAACGGAAAAATCCGTCGCAACGGCCGCCACGATCTCGGCGACAACTTCTCGATACTGACCGAGACCGGCGTCAAGACCGGCCAGAAAGTGCCCGAGACCGACCACTCGATGGACTACCCCTATCAGATGCTGCAGGTTGCCAAGGAACTGAACGTCCCCTATATCGACCTGACAACCGCAACCGCCGAACTGTTTGAGAGTTACGGCGACGCCCCGTGTCACGCCATCCTGAGCGACGGCGACGGCTCGACCCATCTCTCGGCCACCGGCGCCGCACTGATTGCGCGCCGCTTTGCAACCCTCTGTGATGAAGCCGGTTTGCTCGACGGTTGTGTGAATGTTTCGGCCGACATCAGTGTCACTCCCGCCAATGCCGACCTGGGCCGCGGTTACAGCGGTCAGGCTCTCGAAAAAGAGTTTATGGTTAGCGGTTTTGACCTCAACCCGGCTACGGGCAACGTGACCATCACTGCCGGCGGCAACGCCGTCGAGGTCTCGACCGACCGCGTCAACTGGTCACGCTCGGTTGCCATCGCCTATAAGGACGGCAACATTGTTGAGCGCTTCTATGCCCGCATCCAATTGACCGCTCCCGGCGTCATCAGCGAAGATATCACCGTCGTTGCCGGCGACAAGTCGCTGACAATCACCGTCAAAGGCGAGTGTGTAGAACTTGCCGGCGGAACCGAGGTCGATGTCTACTGGCGTCTCGAAAGCGACGACAGTTATGTTGCCGACGGTCCTGTCATCGTGCGCCCCGAAGCGTGGTCACAGATGTATGTCCAGCGCTATTCGGCACCCAATGCCAACACCATCTGGCCGACAGAAACAGGCTTTGATGCTTCTCGCAAGACCCAGCGCAACCTGCTTGACGGCGACAACTGGCCTGACGGCGAAATCGACGAGGTATCGGGTCGTTATATCGAGTTTGGCGTGACCGCCGTTGAGGGCACCGTGCTCAATATCGACCGCATCAGTTATTATATGTGTGGTTGCGGTGGCAACGGTATGTGTGTCAAGGTCTACTATTCTACCGAAGACAACTTTGCCAACCCCGTTCTCATCAACGAGCAGAAAAAAATGCCCGCCAACACGATGCTCGACGGCACTGTTACACCCGTTATCGAACTCGCAGCCGGCCAAACCTGCCGTTTGAGATTCTACCCCTGGTACACTAACGCTGCCAACGGCAAGACCATCTGCCTCAGCGACGTCCGTTTCCACGGCTACGCCTCGACCGAGAGCGGCGTGCAGAATGTCGCCGTCAACGGCAGTGCCGTCGCCACCGAGTACTATAACCTTCAGGGCGTCAAGATTGCCGAGCCCGCAACCGGCCTCTATATCGTCAAGACCGTCTATGATAACGGTCAAATCTCAACCTCAAAACGTCTATTCTAATGAATATCAAGCATATAATCACATCTATCGTTGGCCTCATGGCGCTCGGACTGAGCGCCGCGGCCGCCGACGTCTCGTTCTCGTGGCCCATGGGCGCCGGTTACACGACAACCGCCGTGACCGATGCCGGAGACCTCTTTTCGGTCTATGAAATGACTGTCGGCAAGGGTCTTACGCCCTCCAATGACCGTACGACCGCCGGCGTCAGCCAGTCGCTCTATATCCCCGCGACCAACAACCGCGCGGAACTCAGTGACGACGAGGCGCTGATTTTCACCATCATTCCTCGCAAGGGCATCAGTTTTAAGCCCGAGCAAATCAGTTTCAAGTGCACCCGCTATGGCACCGACGGCGGTACCGTCGTTGTCACCGTCGACAACGGCTCGACAACCGTCACCGTCGACAATAACGTCATCCCGGCTCGAAACAATGCCGACCCTGCCGTCACCGACTTCTCTAAGGCCGTCACCGGCATCGGCGAGACTGCCGGTGAAATCACTGTTAAACTGTATATCACCAAGTTAGGCAATACCAAAGAACTCGGTTTTGCCGACATCGTTGTCAGCGGAACCGCAACCGGCAGCGTTGAAACCGTTCCGTCCTACACTTTCTCGGCCCGCAGTGCCGACGAGGCTGCCGGCACCGTCACTGTCAGCCCCGCCGGTTCTGTCTTTGACGAGGGCACGCTGCTGACCGTCACCGCGACCGAGAATTTCAGTTACCACTTTGACCGTTGGGTCGACGACGCCGGTAAAACCGTGTCGACCGAGAACCCCTACGTGTTCCAAATTGCCGGAAACACGTCGTTGACAGCCGTTTATACCAAGGCCGATGTTTATTCACTTGACCTCAAGGTAGCCGGCGGAGGCCGTGACCACCAGATAACGGTCACTCCCGACGGATACTATGAAAACGGCCTGCGTTACTACGAGGCCGGAACCGAAGTGTCGCTCAAGGCTGCCAATAACCGCGTGCTGACATTTACCGCATGGGAAGACAACACGACGTCGCCCGAGCGCATTGTCAAGATGGACGCTGACCTCGCCGTGACCGCCAACTACTCGGCCGCCGATTATATCATGGGCTGGGATTTCTATTTCGACGAACCGGCCTCACAGCGTGCCGCCGATTTTGCCGCCGAGAGTGACAATGCCGGTCTGCTCAGCCTGCGCAATCCCGCCGGGGGCACTTCGTCGTGGCTGTCGCGCGGCATCACCCGCGGACAAGAGAACGGCAAGTATGCCGCCCGCATCTGGAAAGTGTTCAGCGAGGAACTTTATTTTGAAATTACCCTCTCGACTGTTGGCTACAGCAATATCCACTTCAGCGGTTTCGCCGGTTGCAGTTACAACACCTACTCGACGCTCAATGCTCAGTATAGCGTTGACGGCGAGAATTTCAAGACCTTTGGCACATATACCCTCGAGCGCGGCTGGACCGCCGGCGAGTTTGACCTGCCGGCCGAAGCTGCCGGTCAGGAGCGCCTCTACATCCGCCTGTGGCCCGACCGTTCGTCGGCCATGGTAGGTGCAGCCGGCGACTATGACGGCCTCGCCATTGCCGAGGTGTTCATCCTCGCCGACAGCGACCTCGTTGACGACAACGTCGCGCCCAAGTTGGTAACATCCATTCCCGCCAACGGCTCGACCGGCGCCTCGGCTACCGGTTCTATCATTCTGACCTTTGACGAGAAAATTCGCCTCGCTGAGGGCGTCGGCGCTACCCTCGACGGCAAGGAACTCAAAGGCAACGCCGCCGGAACGGGCGTCGTCTATCCCTACGCCGGACTCGACTATGGCAGCAGCCACACCTTTGTCCTCCCCGCCGGTGCCGTCACCGACCGTAGCGGCAACCCCTTTGAAGGCTGCACGCTGCAGTTTACCACTATGGAACGCGTTCAGCCCGATGCTCGCCTCTTTGACGTTATCGTCGCTGCCGACGGCTCGGGTGACTACGCCACCGTTCAGGACGCTATCGACAATGCCCCCGCCAACCGCGCTCGCCCCTGGCTCATCTTCGTCAAAAACGGTCGCTACAAGGGCCACGTCGATATCCCTGCCTCCAAACCGTTTATCCACATCATCGGCCAGGACCGCGACAAGACCGTCATCACCGACGACCGCCTCTGTGGCGGCGATAACGCCGTTCACGTCAGCGTCGGCGCCACCGTCGTTGTCAACTCCAACGACTGCTTCTTTGAAAACATCACTCTCGAAAATTCCTACGGTCACGAAAAGCAAGCCGGTCCGCAGGCTCTTGCCCTCAACACCATCGGCGACCGCACTATCTTCAACAACGTCGCCATGCTCTCCTATCAGGATACATGGATTACTCCGTCGACCACTCCCTATCGTGCCTACGTTCGCAACTCGCTCATCGAGGGCGCCGTTGACTTTATCTACAACAGCGGCGACATCTATATCGACAACACTACCCTGCTGATTACGCGCCGCGACGGTGGCTATATCGTTGCTCCGTCCCATGCTATCGACGCCGCTTGGGGCTATGTGTTCAACAACTGTACCATCACCGCCCCCGGCGACCCGACCAAGACATCGGTGTGGCTCGGCCGCCCCTGGCACAACTTCCCCAAGACCGTTTTCCTCAACACTCGCGCCGAGGTGACCATTCCCGCCACGGGCTGGTATGAAACAATGGGCGGTCTCCCCGTGCTCTGGGCCGACTGGAACACTACCGACATCAACGGCAACCCCGTTGACCTGTCGATGCGCCGCGACACATATTATTATATAGACAGCACCACCGGCGAGAAAGTCTATGGCAAGGCCAAGAACTTCCTGACCGACGAGGAAGCCGCCGAGTACACCGTTGCCAACGTACTTATGGGCAACGACAACTGGCAGCCCGTCATCAAGACCGAGGCCTGTGCCGCTCCCGAGGCGACTGTGACTTCTGCCGGACTCGTTGAATGGGAGGCTGTTCCCTACGCCATCTGCTATCTGCTGACCGCCGGCGATGATGTCATCGGCTTCACCACCGACACTTCGATGGCCGTCGACCCGACCGCCAAGAATCTCGCCATCCGCGCCGTCAACGAGTTTGGCGGACTCTCGGCTGCGGCCAAGGTTCACGACCCCGCCGGCGTTGGCACCGTCAACGCCTCGACCGGCAACATCGTTTCGACCGTCTACTATGACGCTATGGGACGTCGCCACGAGCGACCCGTCACCGGCGTCAACATTGTCGTCACAATCGACGATGCCGGCAGCGTCTCGACCGCCAAACAAGTCTTTTAATTAGTTAATTAGTTGATAGTTAATAATTATAGCCGATAGAGATTTGTGTTGTTTTAGGTGCAACACAAATCTCTATCTTTTTCCACCCCTTATTCTTTGTAACGGAGCGCAAAGGTAGCAAGAAAACGGCGTTTTGGCGCTTCCGGAGCGATATTTTTGCGCAAAACTAAAAAAGATGATTAAAAAATTTGCATGAATGAAAATGATACATTATCTTTGCAGTCGCAAAAGCGCAAAACCCGCTTTTTAAGGAGAGGTGGGTGAGTGGCTGAAACCACCAGTTTGCTAAACTGACGTAGGAGCAATCCTACCACGGGTTCGAATCCCGTCCTCTCCGCCAAGCGCCCAAAACTGAAAGGTTTTGGGCGCTTATGGTATAAGAGGACGCGGATGAGAACCCACGGGTTCGTTATCGCGCCAGCGCTTGCGAAGCAAGAATCCCGTCCTCTCCGCCAAGCTCCACGAGCCTCCGGCCCGTGGCGCTTTAGGTTTTCGCCCTTCGGGCTCATACCCGCCAAGGTGGAAAAATCAATAGCAGAAAGGGTTCTCCCCTGCGACTCCAACGCTGTGATGAGGAGCTACAGCTCCTCATCATAACGCTCGACATGATTCCTCGGTTTAATAAGAATTGAATCTTAACCTATCGCCAACTTTTGCAAAACAAAGATCGAATTATCCCCTCAGAATTAATGCCTATTTATTCTATGAAAATAATTTCCTCTTATGATAAGATCACTAATATTTTGAATTTCTTCAATTCTATCAAGACTATTATTTACTGAATCAAGCATTGAGAATCCAACACCGCTATAATCTATATCTTGAAAATGTCCGGTAATTTCAAGTATAGTAGGGAAAACATCAATCTGACCTTTTTTTGTTTCTATTCTTTTGGAGAGACCAGTGTTTGTAGCAATGAAAACAATTGGGATTTCAACATCATTTATCTTTTCTGATTTATCAACGGTAATGTTTTGAGAGTGATCTGATGCAAGTATCAATATCGTATTTTCATAAAGATCAATGTCTTTTAGCTTGGCTACGAATTTTTGCAATTCTTGATCAAAATATGTAGTCATTCTAAGATAATTTCTATCATTTTTTGACATTTCAATTTGCTGCAACCAGTCAAATGAAGGCACACCTGGATCTTGAAAAGGCACGTGCATTGATATTGAAACAATTTCCATAAAGAACGGTTTCTTTGCTTTCTTTATTAAATCTATAGCTTTATCAAACATGGCTCCATCCGAGCCTCTCAATAATACATGAGAATCACCACTATCTTGAGCATAAACATTTGAAAAGCCAAAAATCTTAAAATTATCTGACTGATTCCAGCTTCTGCCGTCATCTGCAAAAACAGCGTCCCTACTCAGGTAGCCTTTGTAATTATCTGATAAAACCGGTAGTTTGATATTTGGGACTACCATCATAGGTGTTAGGAATCCGTTTAATGGCAATAATCCTGTATTGTATATAAATTGACCGTCTCCAGAACGTCCGTCTCGTACTTGAGTTTCAACATTCAAACTATAAATTGTTCCTTGCTCATGAAGCAAAGAATTCATAAACGGCGTAATTTCTTTACCCTCAATTTCTTTATTAATCACATAAGCATTAAGCGATTCAACTATGATGAAGATAATATTTTTTGTTTTATTATTTTCAAAAAAATTGGGTGTACTACAATTATTATGAGAATTTAGATACTCTCTAATGGTTTTAAGTTCTTCTTCAGATAATTCTTGCCTTATATTAGAAATTTTCACATAATCAGAAAAGAATCTAATCATATAGAATATTATTCCATTTGTATTAAAATAATGTATTGAATTAAATACAGGATTATTCAAATCATTAATTAGCATTTGTTTATAACTTAATCTCAGTTCAAAATCATTTTGATACCATCTTCGAGCTTTTTCAATCCTTATAAATTGGAAGAAAAGAAATGCAGTTAAAGAAGCCACAAAAAATATCCATTTACATTTTATTCTTAATGGAATTTCTCTTTTCAATTTCTTATTAAAAAAACAAATATATGTGAGGATAATAGCGGAAGGGAACAAAAAAATTAAATCAGAAGCTTTTACAAGTCCTCTAATACTATTCAGCAACATACCATTAATATTTTTGGTTGCGTGCAAAGATGTAGTCGGTAAAAAGTTATCCCAAAACCGGAAGTACCAAATATTGACGATAAAGAAAAAAGAAAGAAATAATATCGGGAAAATAGATGTCCATTTATACCGATTGGAAATAAACCAATAAGGCGAAAATAAAAGAAAGAAATCTCCAAGAAGTGAATAAATAGCCCTTTTCCAAAATTCATAATCTTCGCTTAAATTAATATCTACAAATAATATCAAGATAAGAAAAGATATTAAATTTAGTAAATACAAATAAATGGAATATTTATGGCCTTTAAAGAACGTGAAAAAAGTATCTTTTTTGATCATATTTAAGTCATAAGGATATGGGAAGCTCAAATCTTTTAAATTTATGCAAAGGTCATAAAATTACGCAACCTATGCAAATTTTATTTTCTAATAACTCGTTGGTTGAATTAAATTTCTAAAATTTTTATAATGAAAAAATGTGTATATTACAGATATTCAGTATATTAGTGGCACCCAAACTACTAAGTACTGGTACTGTAACTATTCACAACTTCATCACAAATTTGGGACATTTGCCGCTGTCTCGATAAACCTCGACTTCCCGCGCCGGTTAGGTCGAGGAGCTGGAGCTTCTCGTCACGAGCAGGGCCCCCGAAAAGTTTTCACGCGGCGGAGTTGGCGGGACAAGGATTTTTGAGTAAATTTGTGGCGCTATTACACAGAATCACTTTTTTAATCTTAAATCAATAAATCAATTTCTCATGAGAAAACATTTACAGTGTGCGCTACTGCTGCTTGTCGGGTTACTGACCGGCGTGACAGCACGCGCCGACGGTGATTTTGTCCATGTGACGACCGAGCGGTCATGGGACTTCACCCAGGGAAAAAATCACAAGAATGAGGTATCTAATTGCGAGTATTGGAGTGCGGTCGACAGCAAGGGTCGCGTATCGCTCAACAAGGCTCTTGACAATCAGGAACTTCCCTCAAACCGCGGCGACGCTCTGACCGGCCTCGAGGGTGTTTATTTCACCATCACCACCGGCGCGGTCTATGGCATCTCCAACAACTACTGCCTGCAGCACGGCAGCATGACCGTTCGCATCCCCGGTTGCGGTGTTAACGACGAACTTATCATCGACTTTGCCGGCGCCGGCTCGGAGGCAACTGTTTCCAGCGACGCCATCACCGAGACTCTCGCCACCAGCGAGACTGCGCGCAAGGAAACCACTCGCCAGTCGACTCGCGTCAAGGCCAACGGCGACCTGGTGCTTAATCTCAAGTGTAGCAAGGGCTTCCGCCTCTACTCGATACAGGTTGTTCCCTTTGTGCAGAAAGAGCGCAATTTCACCGATTTCAGCATCGACTTCACTACCGACCCCTATACCGTTGTCAAGCCTGCCGACGGCCAACTGCCTGCCGGCGTGACTGTTGAGGGTACTTGGCACGACTCACAGCACGGCTACAACTCGTCGGTTGTAACCGTTCCCGTCGACGGTGCCGTGAAAATTACATTTGGCAACTGCCAGTATAACGGTCAGGGCGCTGTCATCAAGAAAGGTGACACCGTTCTCGCCTCGCTTCCTTGCAGCAGCGACTGCAACAGCACCACCAGTTGGACCTACAACAGCGACGAAGAGGCTGTCCTGACAATCATCACCCCGTCCTACTGCCCGTCGCTGAGCGTCGAGGCTTGTGACCGCCTCCCGGACGTGACCGTCTCCTACTACAACACCGACGGCAAGCTGATTGGCACCGACGACCTCCCCGGCGGAACCGCCCTTACTTATAAATATGGCGTGAACGACGTTACCGTTCCTGCCGGGCAGGCTTTCCGCGGCTGGTTTGCCAACACCACTTCTACCGCCGAAAAGGTCGCCGAGGGCACCGTGCTTGAAACCAACACCAAACTATATGCCCGCGCCACCAAGATCGAGGAACCCACATCGACATCGCTCTATGTCTATGACTTGACCAAGCCCTATTTCTATGTCGAGGACCACGAAGCCATCGAGATTGACGGCAAGTATTACAATACCCACGGCTGGCTTGTTAACCGCAATGGAGCCATCAAGGTGAAAGTTGCCGGCAAGTGCTATGTGACCGTTGGTTGCTGTGCCTACTCGGCCGAGTCGACCGCCGTTGTTACCGGCGAGGCCGGCGCTACCGTTGCCGAGTTCCCCGTCAAGGCCGAGACCGACGGCGCCGAGCAGACCTTCCAATATGACGGCGAGGCCGGTTGGCTGACCATTACCTTCCCCGAAGGTGCCTACATCCACGCCGTTACCGTTGCCAACGTCCTCGACTTCGTGTCGTTCAACGAGGCTACCGGCTACTATGAGATTCCCGCCGGCGACGTGTCGAGTTTCCTTCTCGCCCTGAAAGCCGCCGCTTCACAGGATGGCGCCAAAATCTACCTCCCCAACGGAACATACGACCTCGGCACTACCACGCTGACCACCATCTCGGGCAAGAACGTTTCTATCATCGGCGAGTCGACCAAGGGCACCGTAATCCTCAACTATCCGCCGCTGGATGCCGAGGGTATCGGCGTAACAGCCACGCTGCTCAACCGCTCTGAAAATCTCTACCTCCAGGATTTGACCCTGCGCAACGCTATGCCCTTTGACGGTGGCACAGGTCGCGCCGTGACTCTGCAGGATAAGGGTTCAAACACTATCTGCAAGAACGTCAGCCTCGAGTCTTATCAAGATACTTATTACAGCAACAACCCCGCCGCCTACTTCTACTTTGAGGATGGCGAAATCCACGGCGTTGTCGACTATGTGTGCGGTGGTGGCGATGTTTACTTCAACCGCGTTCTCTTTGTAAACGAGTCGATTAAGAACACCACAATCGCCGCTCCCAACAATGCCAAGAAGTTTGGCTATGTGATGAACAACTGCACCATCGAGACCCTTTGCTCTCAGTTCAACTTCGGTCGCTCGTGGGGCGCATATTCCGGCCTCGCATGGCTCAATACCACCATCAACCAGCCATCGAAACTCGCCTCGTCGCGCTTCACCGTGGCCGGTATGAACTGTGCCGCCGATAAGTTTGTGGAATACAACACCATGGACGCCAACGGCAAGGTAATCTCACCCGCGTCAAATGTCATCGAGTTTACCCACTCGACCGGCAACAAGAAATATGAAACCATTCTGACCGCCGAGCAGGCCGCCGAGTATGCTCTCGACAAAGTGTTCCCCGACTGGCGTCCCGAAGAAATCGCCGCTCAGGTTGAATACCAAAAGGGCGAGGATATGACCGGCAACGTCTATCTCGTTGACGGCAAGATTTATAGCGACACTATCCCCTCTGGCACCGGCATCAAGGTTCGCAAGGCTAACGCCCGCGGCGGTTTCGGTCCCGAGGTAACTGTCGACAATGAATCGTCGGTCATCACCGTTGTTGGCAACGCTGCCGACGTTGTTGCCACCGAGTATTTCAACCTCCAGGGCATGCCCGTTGCCAATCCCGAGAGCGGCCTGGTAATCAAGGTTGACACGATGGCCAACGGTCACAAACGCGCCACCAAAATCGTGAAATAAACCCCCTCGCGGGTTTCACCCCGTCATAGACAAGGGCGCGAAGCAATCGGCTTCGCGCCCTTGTCATGTCTTGCCGGAGCGCCGGAGCGCGAGCGTCCCGTGACGAGGAGGCGAGCGGGGAGGAATGTAGTGCGTCTCGTTTCGTGATACATCGCGATACACCTCGATAAATCGCGATATCAAGAAATCCCCCGTTCCCCTCCCGAATGTTAACGTGAGGAGGTCCACCTCCTCGACCAAACCGGCCTCGGAACGGTGATGAGAAGCCGCCAAACGGCGGAGGGACGGACTGCGCGGAAAGGCGCGCTATTGCTGAGTTTTGAACATTTGTTGAAAAATATTTGAAAAAAATGTTTCTAAATATTTGCATTGTTTAAAACGATGCTTTAAATTTGCGATTGATAATAATTCAAATCGCGAGCAACCGCGAGGCCTTCTGTTGAAAATGATTGTACAGAAGTGTAGACCATAGACAACAAAAGACGCGAATTATTAACTATTTTTAACACAAGATTTATTGATTTAAATTCAACAATTTTGTAATTTTGCATCTAATTCACCGGAAAAGGGCTAATAATTTGGTCATTTCGAGGTAAAAATGAATAAACAAACGTAATCAATATTTTAAAAATCATTTAGTTATGAAAAACAGAATTTCAGCACTGGCATTAAGCCTTGTGGCTGTAGGTTGCACATTTGTAGCCTGCACCAACGAAGACGTGCTGCTGTCCGACGGCAACATCGGTCTTGCAAAAGCCCCCGATGTAGTTGCCTATTCGGGTAACGTCACGCTGCAAGCATCTCGCCCCGGTTCGCGTGTCATAGACTATGGAACACGCGCTTATAACACAGAGGGTAATAGATGGAATGAGAACTGGGATTGCATCCCCAATGTTGATTTGACTGAAGCAGATCTTGCGGAAATCAAGAAGCGTCTGTCGCCCGGTCATTATGTTGAAAACGAAATAGTCCTTCCCTTTGAAAATTACTGGGTACAGCAGGTGTTTAAAGGCGACGCTGTCTACAAAGCCACCGATAAGGATGGAAATGAAACGGTTCATGAAATCCTTGGTTCCAACCAGATGGATAAACTCTTAGCTTACAATGATATTTATGTAAACGAGTGGGACATCTATTCACGTGACCAGTTTAATGGAGGTGTTTATGAGCATATTAATAATTTCAACAATGGAGATAACAAAACTGGATTTGGCGAGGATGGTTGTGGCATTTCGCATGTCGGAACAACCTTGATGACCGACATGCCTACAACCGGTATGACTGCTCAGAATCAGTTTGGTTTCCACGAGTCTTATGGCACAAACCCTAAGTATTACAATAACTATTATATCATTGAATATAATGGTGACTATTATGTAGGTTTCGATTATGAAATGCATAAGGATGTTAATAACCCCGGCGAGGCTAGAGATGTAGAGCGCGACTGGTGCTTCACCGACTGGATCGTTAAGATAACTCCGGCTTATGCTAAGGGTACAACTCCCGAGAACCCCGGTAACGGTGGCAATCAGGGTGGCGAAACTGTTGATCCCGAGCCCGAACCCGAACCCGATCCCGTTGAACCTCCCGTTGACGATAAGTGCGCAGAATGCGGTCACGAACACAGCCATCACCACGGTGAAGGTGCCGATGCCTTCTGCGAAGATTGCTTGCAAGCAATTCTCCAAGGTGGTAATGGTGTTTGCGCTGGTGTTGATCCCGAGCCCGAACAGCCTGAACAGCCCGAACAGCCCGGTGACGAGCCGACTGATACTCCCGTAGTAGGCCGTAGCAACGAGGTTGAAGTTAACCTCAACGCTGCCGAGAAGAACGATGACCTCCTTGAGTCACACCTCTCAATCCACGTTCGCGCCGCTACCGACGTTCGCATCTTCATCCCCGTGGCCACTGAGTACTACTGCGAGGGCGACGATATGGAAATCGTTATGAAGCACGAGGCTAACCACATGATCCACGGTGGTCCCGACGTACTC
The DNA here is from genome assembly GCA_022511505.1 of Muribaculaceae bacterium. Classification (GTDB taxonomy): domain Bacteria; phylum Bacteroidota; class Bacteroidia; order Bacteroidales; family Muribaculaceae; genus HGM05190. Next base: position 46,854 of record JAFLTK010000343.1, on the reverse strand, counting down.
GAATATCAACTCAAGGGCAGCGACCTCGTTGTTACGTTGACTATCGAATATCTCCCCGAGGGTATCCTCATCACTACCGACGGTATCGACCAGGCTGTTATCGACTGGTGTGCAGAAACTTGCAACGGCGACGGTATCACCTTCGAAATCTGGAACTACTTCAACAACGGCCTCTCGCTTGACGAACTCAAGTATTGGCTCAACAAGTCGACTATCGAGTTCCTCGACCAAGAGCCTGACTACTACATCAACGCCTTCACTCAGGACGGTGGTGCCAAGAACGGCGACGACTGCAAAGTCAACATCATTGACTCTCAGGTAAATGACTTCGGATTTGTTGGCGAAGGCGAACACCTCAACGGTTCTCCCTACAACGAAATCTATAAGAAGCACAACCAGCCCGAGAACAAACCTGAACCCAAGCCCGAACCCAAATAAATAGTGGTTTAGGTAATCAACTGAATCGTTAATTGCTTAATTGCACCAATATATATGGTAAATAGCAGCAGCCTCAACCGGTAACTGCTATTTACCATATTCCAAAACAATGATTATATCAATTATCACTTCAAGACTAAATAGGTAACCACAGTGAATACCATTAACATTATTGCATATTACTGGGATTTGGTAGCCGGCAACGTTGCCTATTTTGTCACATATCTTTTCGACCAGTTTCGTGAGTTCTCGTGGGTAATTAAATTTGCCGCGATATCGCTCACGATTTCGTGCTTATTGGTACTTTTCTGCTTTATCAACATTCTGTATCGCGCGTGGCGCAACCGTCGCCTGAGAAAGCGCGCCGAGAAGATGGAAAAGCGCTATGGCGAGGCTGTTGAGTATATTCTCTCAGAGGAATCGCCGGTCAATATGTCACGCGAGGCAATCATGGAACGTCTTGACGTCAAGGATGACGGCAAGCAGCCTCTGAAAAACAATAAAGACAAAATGGCTTTCTGCCGCATGGTCTATGACAAGCGCATCGCCGAAAACGCGGTGGCAGGACGCCGTAAGAACCTGCACACGATGATGGCTATCTTCCGCCTTCGCGAGTTCCTGGAAGATATCATCAACAAGGGCGCCCTTCGCTTTAAAGCCGAGTCGCTCATCATGATGCGCGCCTTCAAATATCCGGTGAACCAGTGGATTGCCAACACAATGATGAACTCGCGCCGCAAGAGCCTGCGTCGACTTTCGATGTATGCCTCGGTTATGTCCAACTCTAATACCGACCTCCAGTATTTTGAGTCAGACTTCTTTGATGAAAACTGTTGCATCTATGACGAGATTCAGCTCGGCTATGTGTTGCAGCGCCGTCGCAACGCCAAGCGACAGATTCCCAACCTTGCCCACTGGGCATATATCCAGAAAAATCCCTCTACACAGTGTGTCTTCATCCGCCTGATGCGTCAGTTTGACCAAAAGGAGTATTGCAACGAGCTTGAAGACCTGTTTCAGCACGACAGTGACACTGAACTTATCCAAGAAATTTCACGCACGTGGGGCTACCTTCGCTATGAAGGCGGCGAGCCCCTGATGAACGATATGCTCCTGACCCAGGCCGACGAGACCAAGGTGGCTATCATGCACGCTCTGGCGCGCATCGGCAAGAACGAGAGCATCGACGCGTTTATCGACGTGTATAAACATAGCACCAGTCAGCATGTGCGTTTTGAAGCACTGCGTTCTCTCTATAACAGCAACGAGCTGGGGCGCCTTCGTTTCCACGAGCTCCAGCTTGCCGCCAATGACGAGGAGGAGAAATCGCTCTTTGAGTTCTTCAACAACCCGCTGACTCGTGACCTGATTGAACTTAGTGATAACGACCTGTACTCAAGCGCCGACCTTGGCGATAACATCTATAGTTTAGGATAACGACCATGATTTGGAGAACGATATACTTTCTATTTGAATACTTCATCTTCTTCTACACCGCGACGGCAATGATTGCGATGCTGTTGCTGGCTATCAGCAGCATGCGCGCCCAGCGCAACCTTCGCATCACCCTGCCCAAAGACGAGACAATCCGCTACATGCTGAAATCGTCGCCCTTGACTCCCAAGGTGTCGATTATCGCATCGGCCTACAACGAGGAGGTGACCATTATCGATAACGTTCGTTCTCTACTTAACGTCTACTATCCAAACTTTGACATTATTATTGTAAACGACGCGAGTACCGACAAAACCATGGAGTATCTTCTCGACGAGTTCTCGATGATTGAGGTGCCGTTTACAAATACCAACCGCGTGCCCTCCCAGCCTATTAAAAAGGTGTACCGCTCTCGCCGCGAGGAGTATAAGCAACTAATCGTTGTCGACAAGGAGCACGGTGGACGAAAGAGTGACGGTATCAATGCCGGTATCAACATTTCTGACGCCAAGTATTTCATCAACACCGATGTGGATTGCATCGTGGAACCGATGGCCGTGTATCGAATGATGTGGCTCGTTGTTAACTCCCACTATCCCATGATGGGTGTGAGCGCGACGATGCTCATGTCCAACGGCTGTAAGATTGAGGATGGTCGCGTTGTGAAAGCCGCCGTTCCCAACAACCCGATTACCGCCTGGCAGCAGTTGGAATATATGCGCTCGTTCTTGAACGGTAAGATGGGATGGTCGTCGATTAACACTCTGTCCAATATTTCGGGCGGTTTCGGTCTGTTTGACACCGAGGTCGTGGTGAAGTCGGGCGGATATGACCAGATGTCGATGGCCGAGGACGTCGACATGCTTCTGCGCATGGTTACTTATATGCGCAACGCCGGTCGCGAGTTCCGCGTCACACAGGTTCCGCAGGTGTGCTGCTGGACCGAGGGCCCGTTCACAATCCGAATGCTTTACCGTCAGCGCACACGCTGGGCGCGAGGCCTCTGCGAGATTGTTTCCAACCACCGCAAACTTTTCTTTAACCATCGATACGGGCGCCATGGAACGATGGTGCTCCCCTACATCTTCTTCTTTGAGTTCCTTGCCCCGATTCTTGAGATCATGGGTTTCTTCTTCATGCTTTGGCTCATCTTGATTGGCGCCGTCAACTGGAACACCGTGTTCATCATCTATATGATGATTTACGGCTTCACGGTCTCGATTGTGCTTATCGTCTTGGCGTTTGACTATGCGACCAAGTCGGTCAACTGGCACAATACCCCTCTCTCTTACCTGAAGTTGTTCCTTGCCGGTATCACCGAGCCGTTCCTGTTCCACCCGTTTATTACATTCTGCTCGGCCGTCGGTTACTTCAACTACGTTCGTAACTCTACGGCGGTCTGGAAGACTATTAAACGAAGCGGTTCGGGTACACAGCCCAAGCGTGGCGGCCAGCAAGATACCGATGAGGGCTCAAACGAAATTAATGCAACACCGGCTAATGCTTGATTATAATAACATATCTATATACTTGAAACGGTTGATTGTGGCCGCGGCCACGATGGTCGCGGGAGTGTTTACTGTCCTTGCCGCCGATAAGGAGGAGGCACAACTCGCCCGCGAATATGTAGACCGCGCCGAGGGCTATATATCGTCTAACGCGTGGGATGCCGCCAAGCGTGTCATTGACGAGGGTCTTGAAATGGCTCCCGACGACCCCGACCTGCGCTTCCTTAACGGCCGCTACTACTATGAGGCCGAGGGTGACTTGCAGCAGTCGCGCTACAATCTTGTCAAGGCTATACAGGAAAGTGACCACCACTATAAAGCCCGTCGACTGCTTGTTGACGTCGAGGAAGACTCAAAACACTTCTCGAGTGCAATCTGTTATATCAACGAGTTGCTCGAGTATGAACCGTATGACCGCACCCTGTGGCGTCGTAAAATCACGCTTTACAACAAGATAGGACACGAGGAGGAGGCCGACCAGGCCCTGCGTCGTCTTGCCCGCATCTATCCCAACGACTCTATCATCAAGCGCGACCTCGGAATGAGAAACCGCCTCAACTGGGAGCAAGACTTGCCCAACAAGTCGTTGCGCGACCGCGTTGGCGAACTCGAGCTTTATATCGACGTTGACCCTGACATCGAGTATTATGTAGAACTCGTTGACACCTACTATAAGTTGGGTGACTTTGACCGCGCTATCGGTACCGCCCTGCGCGGACTCGAGACCTACCGAAACAACGACCGTCTTGTCAACCTCGCGGCGAGTATCATGGCCGAGAAGGGCCTCTATTCCCAGGCGTTGGCGCTGTTGAAACGAACGGGCCGCACGGGACCGCTCTACAACAACCTGCTTCAAGAGGCTGTTGCCGACGCGCGACTGCGTGACCCCTACGATGTGTCGGGCCGTCTGTATGACACTACCGGCGACCGCGACGCGTTGATTTATCTGTTGAACACCTCAATCACTCGCGGTTACTATAGCGACGCCCACCAGTGGCTCCAAGAGGCCTATAAACGCCACTTGATGGATACCACCCAGCTGCTCATGAAGGAGTATGCGTTGGAGAAGCGTTTTGGTACCGAGCACACAATGCTGTCGGTGCTTCAGCGTCTTGCCGACCGCGACCTTCTCGACGAGGAGCATCGCGACGACTATGCCGGCATCATGCTCCGCATCGCCAACATTGACATTGGTAACAGCGAGTGGGCGTCGGCCGACCTCCACTTGCGTCGCGCCATCAACAATCTGTCGCCGGCTACCGAAGAATGGCCGGCCGCCGTTGCACGTCGCATCACCGTCCTGGGCCGCATGCAGCGACTCGAGGAGGCCCGCCAACTCTATGACTCGGCCAACAATGTCGTCAGGGAGTATATCGAGGGTCTGCGCGAAAGCGAGGAGGGATTGCCCCCCGGCTTTAGCATGGACTACAGCCAGCGCTTCACGATGGCCTACGAGGAAGTGGCCGCAAGCGGCATCAAGATGCTCATCGACGAGGAACGATATGAAGAAGCACTCGCCGAGGCCGAGGCCCTGCTCAACTTTGTGCCAAACAGCGAGGCGGCCCTCCGTGCAGCCATCAACATGGCCCAAACGCTAAAGAAGAAAGAACTATTCCAGCGATACGCGGCCCGAGGTTTCAGGAGTTACCCCGAGACGCCCTATTTTATTGTGAAATATGCTATCTCGCTCCAGCAACAGGGCAAGATGGACGAAGCGCTCGCGCTGTTGCGCCCCGACGTGACCGCCGACTCCTACGTCAACGAGCAGCTTATTGCCGCCTACGCCGGTATCACCGAGGAATATGCCAACGAATTGCTAAAAGAGAAAAAGCCCGAGCTTGCGCTCGAGAGTCTCGACGCCGCGCTCGAGTATGACCCTGAAAACAAGGAACTTCTCTATCTGAAGGGTCTCGCCTACGAGCAGATGAAGCGACCCGACCTCGCTTATCAGTATCTGAGGAAAAACTATGACCCGAGCAACGCCGAGCAGGAAGAATGGGAACAGCACATGCGCTATCTGCGTTACAGCGGTTATCGCAACCGTGTCGATGCCTCTTACAGCGCCGCGTTCTATGACGCTCACAGCGATGAGCTCTCGACAATCGCCCACCTCTACTCGCTCGCCTCGGTATCTTATAGCCGCATGACCACGCTCAACACCTATACCGGTCAAATCAGTTACAAGGGTGTCGACGGCTATCGCACGGGCCAGACCTACGAGTCGGGCGGTATCGGCCTTGAGTTCCTTGCCCAGTGGGACCACATTTTCACCAACCGCTGGAGCGGCATGGTCAACGCTTCCTATGGCACGCAGTTCTTCAACAAGTTTGGCGCCAACATTCAAGCCAACTATGAGGCCGACCATGACTGGACATTCTCGCTCAAACTCGGCTATCGCCGCACCGCGCCCACCTATCTCTACATGGCCGGCAGCGATGACTCTCAGGTTGAGTATAAGAAATACAATTTGATTATCCTGACACCGATGGCCGCCAAGTCGTTTGAGCGCATCTACACCTCGCTCGGCCTCGACCTGAGTTTCCTCAACAAGGGTCTCTACTACAATCTGGCATGGAAAGGCAAACTGTTTATCAACGAGGATAATATATCGTCGGTTGGCTTGATGGCCGGCTTTGGTACGTTCCCCGAGTTGACATTCTTTGACCAGTCGGCACTGAAAGACTTGTCCCACATCAACGGTATGGTTGGCGCTGATTTCACCTACCTCATCACCCACAACTTCTTCCTCGGCGTGACCGGAACATGGAACACCCTCTATAACCCCGTGCGACTCCCCGACGGCACTATCGTCTCCTCGTCGCGCAACATCTACACCATCCTCTTCTCGTTACATCTTGAATTCTAAATCTACAAAAATATATTTGACGTGAAACAACTATTAATAAGACAATTACTCATAGTTTGCACCATCATCGCCCCCATCTTTGCCTGCACTCGCGGAACAAAGGCGTCGGCCGAAGATGTAAACCACGCGGGCGATTTTGAATATCGAGAGATATATCTGCCCGAGAGTTCGTCGGCCGGTGCAGCCGCTCTGGGGCTGAACAACCTCGACAGCGACTGGGGTATCTGGGGTCACAATCTGGCCAAAAAATTGCCCAAAAAGCACTCTGAAAGCGTCTATGCCCTTGTCAACGGACATCGCGAGCACGACCAGCTCTGCTTTATGAGCGACGACCTATATGAGAACCTTGTTGACTATATCAATGACACCTTTGACGCAAACGTGACGACCCGTTTCGCCATACTGCCCTACGATAACCACCTCGTGTGCCAGTGTGAATACTGCGTCAGGGAAGGTAACACCAAGGATAACGCCGCGCCGGCCGTGTTCAACATGATTACGCGCCTGGCACAACGATTCCCCAAACATCAATTTTTTACCTCCTATTACAGCACTACCAAGGGGCTCCCGACCAAGCAACTTCCCGCAAACGCCGGCGTGCTCATCAGCGCGATGGACTATCCCCTCAACGGCGCTGCAACCTCAGGCGAGCAACAGTTTGAATCGTTGCTTCAGGAGTGGAAAAGGAACACCCAACGCATCTATATCTGGGACTATATCCAGAACTTCGACGACTATTTCACGCCGTTCCCCGTGTTCAACATCATGCAACGCCGCCTGCAACTGTATGGTCGCAACGGTGTAAAGGGCGTATTCCTGAACGGTAGCGGTACCGATTACAGCACTTTCAGCAAACTGCACGCATACGTGCTCGCCGACTTGATGAATAATCCGGGCGCCGACTGGCAATCGCTCCTTAAGAAATATTGCAAGGACTTCTATCCCGTGACCGGTAACGCGATTTATGACTTCATCATTGCCCAAGAGAACTATGCCCGGCAATTGAGCAAAAATCTTCCCCTCTATGAAGGTATTCAGGTTGCTCTGCAGACCTACTTGCCCGAGGCTGAGTTTAATGCGTTCTATGACAAGTTGCGCACCCTTCGCCTGAAGGCCAAGGGAGCCGAGCGTGTCGAGATTGACCGCCTGTATCGCGCGCTGGCGCTGACCAAACTCGAGTTGATGCGCATCAACGGCGACTTTGCGGGATATGAAGACCATGTCGACGACCTGGCCAGCCTGACCGACGAAGGCATCGAGGTCTACAACGAGGGCGCTTGGGAAATTGCTTCCTATGTAAAGGATTATGACTTTATGGTTGGCCACTATGACGAGGTCAACGGCACGAATCTGCTAAAGGGCGTTCAACTCAAACCTCTGACGCGCCTCGACGAAGAGTATAGCGACATCTCGATTCTGACCGATGGTCGCCTCGGTATGCCCCATAACTATCACAGCGGCAACATGCTCGTGTCAAGCGAAACCGCCCTGCAAATTCAAATTCCGAAGGTCGATGGGATGAAAAGGCTGCGCATCTGCTTTACACGCAACCCGGCCTACCATATTGGCCGTCCCGTCAGCGTCAAGTTGCTCGACGCCAACGGATATAAGATTGTCGACGGCATTAAACCCGAAAAACATCCTATCCACTCGCGTCACTCGTTTGTCGACATTGACATTCCCGCCAATGCCGTCGGGCCTTTCACCGTCTCAGTCCTCAAAGACCCCGAGACCAAGTCAATGGCGCTTGACGAGATTGAAGCATTTGCTGAATAAAACTTAAGTTGAGCGAAACTCTACTTGAAGTTTATTGTTGAGAGTTAAAAGTTTATAGTTGAAATTGGTTATGTTATTGATAATAAAGACATCAACAACATCAACAACAATGACAACCCCAACATCAAGATAATGAAACCTTTTTCAGGTAAAACAATCAGAGCGACTCTTGTCGCTGCCGTGTCGGCGCTGTCTGTTTCAGCATGCGTCGACAAGGAACTCGTTCCGGTCGAGGCAGAATTTAGAGACCCCATAAGGCATTATTATCCCGTCATTCAAGGCGAGACACTCGGTATATCATACGAAATCGAGAACAAGTCAGATGACCCCCTGTTTATCCAAGAGATACAGACCACATGCGGTTGCATCGTGGCGCTCGACGAGTTGCCGTTCCTTGTGCTCCCCAACCGCACCGCAACGCTCCATCTTTCCTACAACACGATTAAAAATACCGGCTTTGTTGAACACTACGTTTGGCTCTATGGCAACTTTGTAGACTCTACTTATCGCGAACTGCAGTTTGACACCAACGTTGTGCCAAACGCCGACTATACTCGCGACTACGAGGTGCTTTGGCACGAAAAGCAGACCAAAACCGGCTCAATGCGTGACTTTGTTGATGGCGACTCGTCAGAAAAAGGTTACTTTACCGACGAAACAGGTGACCCGCGTGACAATAACCGCGAGCGCATTCAGAAAAAACTTGACAGCCACGCGTTCTAACCGCCCGGCTCAACCCTCGGCCTCGCGGATGAGTTGAACTACCGCAGGCAGAATAGGCATAAAACCGTCGTTCACTATATAGTTTACGCTATGGTGACGACGGTCGCTTTTATATGTGTCCTGAGAGTCGATGCGTGCCTCTACCTCGCCGGCAGTTAAGCCGTTGCGGCTCATTACGCGCTCGATGCGGATTGCCCGGGGGGCTGTAACTTCCCATACGGCATCGACCATGCGGTCAATCTCGCTCTGATACAAAATTGCCGTTTCGATGAAGGCGAGCGAGCGAAGCCCGGCGCTCCTCAGACGCTCCATTTGCTCCTTGATGTCGGCACGAACTGCCCCGTGGACAATCGCGTTCAATCGCGCGAGGGCGTCGGCATCGCTGAACACCGTTGATGCGAGTGCCGTGCGGTCAATCGTGCCCCTACAAGCGTCGATACAGTGGCTGCCGATTTCGCGACCTATCGCCTCAATGATTGCGGGACTGCTGTCCATCAGCGCTTTAGCGCGCGAGTCGCAGTCATATACAGGGTAGTCCATCGCCTTGACGCAACGGGCCACAATGCTTTTGCCGGAACCTATGCCCCCGGTGATTGCAATTACTTTCAATTGGGTATTTTTTATTGTTGTTGATGTTGTTTTTGCTGTTGATGCTGTATTTGTTATAGTTACAATAACTTCAACAACAAAAGCAACTTAAACTACTGTTTTTCAAGGACAAACTCGACACTATCCATCGCCATTACAGCATCTTTGGCAATGCCCGGATGGATTGAAAGCGTCAGCGGCAACTTTGACATGCCCGGCTCGATGTTGTTGTAGTCGACATAGACGCGGATTGGGAAAGTCTCGTTGTAGGCGTTCATCGGGACGAGGTAGGAGACGTCGACCGTCGACGGGAAAGTCAGCAACCCGACGTTGTCAGGAACGTTAACCGTCTCTATATTTATCGCGCGGCGGCGCGAGATGAGCGGCTCGACCGGGACGGTGATGGTCACGCGGTCAGGGATTATGCGCGCGCCCGGTATCGGCTTGACCTTGACCTCATAGCGCATGGTGTCTTTGAGGCCCGACTTGACAACCGGCTCGGTCTCGACTTTCAGTAAATTGCGCGGCAGGTCGCCAATGGAATAGACGTCAACCGAGTCGACATTCACCTTAATCGGGCCGGAGATGACATATTGCAGCGCGGTGTTGATGTCGGTCTCGACAGTCAGGGGCAGCCGCACGGGGGCCGAGGTCGTGTAATACAGCGAGATGGAATCGGGTCGACAGGCCAAGATTGAAACTCCGGCGCCAAAGTAGTCGCGCAGACGTGTGTCGAGGTTGGCACGCGTCAAAACGATGCGATTGTCGCGCGACGAGAAATTGCGGTCAAACTTGAGCTTCAAGCGAGGCGTCTTGCCAAACGAGAACCGCAACATCTGTGAGCCTTTCCCTTTGACCGAAACGCTCAGCGTGGCCGGCGGCTGATTGATAAGCGTGACGCTGTCGGGCAACGACTCGATGTCGAGCGGCACGTCAAAGTCGCGCTGAATCTCGCTGTCGAGCGACATCAGCAACCAGAACACAAACGCAATCCCGACAAACAGCAAGTAGGTCAGGATATTCTTGCCGCGCGTCGAGTGAAGCGCCTCGCGGGCGCGGGCGGTTGCGTTTTTGAGGGCGTTGTTTTCGGCCATCGTCGTGGGCGGGCGCCCTTATTATTTGCGGAGTTCCTGAGCGTTCTCCTGTGCCTGCTTGGCGTCGTCGGCCGACGGGTAAACCGAGTTCTTGTCAATCAGGATGGTTACGCCTTTGGCAACTTCAATCAGGAACGTAACGTCCTTGACCTCGACGATGCGGCCGTGGATACCGCCGGCAGTGATGATGCGGTCGCCCTTGTCAAGAGCCTCACGGAACTTGCGGATTTCTTTCTGCTTTTTCTGCTGCGGTCTTATCATAAAGAAGTAGAAAATGACGATAAGTGCCACAATCATCAAAAGTTGCATTCCGCCGCCGTTGGCATCCTGAAGGGCGATTAGGTTAAGGTTCATAGTTAGTTAAATCTTTTATTTGGTTTTTGATAATGCAAATATACTGCTAATTTTGGATATTACAATATTAAATCGGGGGTTTAGCGCTCCTTGGCGGGAAGAGGCTTGTTGATGACTCCCTCCTCGATGAGGTGGTTGACAATCGAGTAGAGAATACCGTTGATGAAATTGCCGCTGCGCTCGGTGCTGTAGACGTGGGCAACGTTGATATACTCGTTGAGGGAGACGGCTATCGGTATCAACGGGTAGTCGATAATCTCGGTGATGGCCGTTATCATGATGACAATATCCATCAACGCCAGGCGATCGCTGTCCCACTGCGATTTGTTGACAAATCGGTCAATGTAGCCGCGATATTCCTCTTTGTGCTTGATTGCCGCGTTAAATAGTCGCGGGCCAAACGCTTTGTCCTCGTCGTCTTTATATTGGGGCAAGAGCATTGTCTCGGGGCCGCGGGTGGCAAACTGTTTCAGCGTTTTCAGCACAAACGAACCGATCACCTCCAGGTCGCCGTTCCAGTAAATCGAACTGTCTTCGAGCGTCTCGGCCAATTCGTCGCTCGGCAGAATGATGTTGCGCATCACTTGGCGCCAAAACTCGGCATCGGTCTCAAAGTCGTCCTTCTCGGCGTCGACATACTCCCGATAGATGTCGCTTTCCATAATCTTGTCGAGCAGCACTCGCAGAGTTGCCGGATTGTTGACCCACGAAAACTCGCCGTCCTTCAGGGCCTCTTCTATCTCGGGCTGCTCCTCGAGATGAGCAGCCAGGCGATTGGAAGCCAAGCGCATGTCGGGGTTCAAATCCTCGGCCGAGGGGAGATACTTGTTGCGGGCCATCTCGATGCGTTCGCGGCGCTCGGCAGTGAGGTCGACAATGAGGCGAAGCAGCGCGTTGTAGAGGGCGTATGCCTCGTTGAGGCCACGCTGCAACGACAAGCGCGCCGAGGCGAGGCCGTTGTCACTGTTGCGGAAGTCGGCAATAGTCTGAGCCGCCTGAGAGATACCGTGACGATAGCCCGTCACCGTGAAGTTATTGCCGTCAACGCGGCGCAAGAACGAGTGTAACGTCTTGCTATTCATCAGCGTAGTCATCAGGATTGTTTCCCAGAAACGGCAATCGGAGTCGACAGTGTGTTCCTTGAGCTTGACATAATCGGCATAAGCGCGAGAGGCAATGATTTCGTCGAGCACCGCGGGGAGAACCTCATCATAAAGCCCTATGCGGTCATTGTCGCGAGCAAGTTCAGCGCGAAACGACGAATCGTCGCGCAGAGCCATCGCAAGTTTGTTGGAGTGGAGCGCGGCGCGCTTCTGAGCGCCACTGCCGAGGTCAATCGAGCGTCCGTTGACCGGGTAGCCCGATAGGTCAAATATCATCAATAACACATCGCGATAAGCGTTATAAGTCGCCAATTTGTCGCGTGAAGGATTTTGGGGAGCAGGGTCTATCGTAAAGTCGTGGCGTGTCAGCATGTAGGCATAGAGTTGCTGAACGACTTTGATGCGGATAAGAGTTCTGTTTAACATGATTTAAATGTGCTATTGATTTTGCCCGCAAAATTACAACTTTTTTTCCAAACAACCACCCTCCGCCTTGAAAAATCGAAAGACCTTAAACTTTACCAATTTTAAATGTCTCTGAAAAGGAGTTCTGCCAAATGGTAGTTTTCCGACACATTACAGTTGCGTTTTATCCCTTAACGCGATTTCTCTTTTGACCTTCTCAACCTCTTCTATCAGTTGAGCCTCAGTTGGTAGATAAGTGAGATATTTTGCCGCCAAAATGGTTCTGTTATCTTCGGGTAATGTCATCTTTATAACCGTGTCATTCTTTTCAGCACATAACAAAATGCCAATTGTAGGATTTTCATCCTCAGTTTTTACATATCGGTCATAATAGTTTACATACATTTGCAGCTGCCCTATATCTTGATGGGTGGCTTTCCCGGTTTTAAGTTCGAAGACATAGAAATTCCGAGTCAATCTATTGTAAAAGACGAGGTCGGCAAAAAACTCATCATCTTCAAGAAGAAGCCGTTGCTGACGGCCGACGAATGTAAAACCGTTGCCAAGTTCAAGCAAAAAATCTTGCAAATGGGTAATCAACGCATTTTCAAGGTCGGTTTCATAATATTTTGAGTCGCGGTGTAACCCTAAAAATTCAAGGACCATCGGATCCTTAACCATTTCTTGAGGGGTTTCGGGAATTCGCTCTTTTCGAGCAAGTGCAAGGACTGTTTCTTTGTCATTACTCATAAGCAAGCGCTCGTAGAGCGACGAGTGAATTTGTCTTTCAAGCTCACGTGCCGTCCAGTTGTTGTTGACGGCTTCAAGTTCATAATATTCTCTTTTGTCTTTGTCATGTATCTGAATTAGAGCACGATACTGAGTCCAATTGAATTGTGAACGCAGTGCGTTCACTTTTGGATAAGCAAGAAAAAATTGTCTACTAAAATTAAGTTGACGGAACGAGAATCCGCTTCCAAATTCAGGCTCTAATTCTTTTGCTAAAGTCTTAATTAGGCCTGTACCATACTCAGCGCGGGAATTGCCTCCCTGTTCTTCTTCAACAATGCGCCGACCTATCTGCCAATACATTTGCACTCGGCAAAAATCAACCGAACGAACGGCATTAGCTCGCGCGTTATTTATAATCCGGCGTATTTCTTCTGTTAATTTGATATTCATAATGAGCTGTTAGTCTTTATATGTGGATGGCTACTCGAGGGTGGCGAGGTCGCGGAGCCAGAGGGCGGATGAGGCGTCGGAGGGCATGCGCCAGTCGCCGCGGGGCGAGAGGCAGACGCTGCCTACCTTGGGGCCGTCAGGCATGCAGGAGCGCTTGAACTGTTGGGCGAAGAAACGGCGGTAGAAAGTTTTCATCCAATGAAGAATGGTGGCGCGGTCGTGGACGCCGTCAAACGCTTTGACAGCCATTTCAAAGACGCGGCGAGGGGCGAAGCCATAACGCAGGAGGTAGTAGAGGAAGAAGTCGTGGAGTTCGTAGGGGCCAACAAGGTCTTCGGTCTTTTGCTTGATTGTGCCGTCGGGCTCGGGCGGGATGAGTTCGGGGCTGATGGGGGTGTCGATAATGTCGGTCAGAGTGGCGACGAGGCGCGGGTCGGTGGCGCTGAGGGCAAAGTGGCGCACGAGGTAGCGTACGAGCGTTTTGGGAACGCCGGCGTTGACGCCATACATCGATATATGGTCACCGTTGTAGGTGGCCCATCCGAGGGCGAGTTCCGAGAGGTCGCCGGTGCCGAGGACAATGCCGTTGAGGCGGTTGGCGAGGTCCATGAGCAGCATCGTGCGATAGCGCGCTTGGGAGTTCTCATAGGTGACGTCGTGGACCGCCGGGTCGTGGCCTATATCGCTAAAGTGCTGAGTGACAGCGGGCGCGATAGAAATTTCTCTGATGGAGACGCCGAGTGTCTCCATGAGGGTGACGGCGTTGGAATGGGTGCGGTCGGTTGTCCCAAAGCCGGGCATAGTGACGCCGGTAATCCCTTTGCGGTCAAAGCCGAGTCGGTCAAAGGCAGCGACGGCCACGAGCAGGGCGAGAGTAGAGTCCAGTCCGCCCGATATGCCGACAACGAGAGAGCGGCAGTTGATGAAACTGAGTCGGCGCGCGAGGCCCGCAATCTGTATGCCGGTAATCTCGGCGCACCGCTCGTTGATGGCGGCATCGTCGGCCGGGACAAACGGACGCGGGTCTATCTGTCGGTATTTCAGCGGGTTGGTCTGTTCGCGAAGTTGACGCTCGTCTGGGCAGATGTCGATGGCCAAGGGGTCGACTTCGCGACGGGCACAGTCGGCAAAGGTGGTGATGCGACGTCGGTCGGCCTCAAGGGCGGCGATGTCGACATCGGCGATGACCGTCTTGGGCCCATCGGTCCAGCGGGGTGCGCTGTCGATGATGCGGCCATTCTCGGCGATGATGGCTTTGCCGTCAAACACCAGATCGGTCGACGACTCGCCAAAACCGGCTCCTGCATAGACGTAGGCCGCAAGGCAACGCGCCGACTGCTGGGAAATCAACGATGTCAGATAATGATATTTGCCGATAAGGTCGTCAGAGGCCGAGAGGTTGGCGATGACGGTTGCTCCCGCCATGGCGAGGCGCGACGACGGCGGCATCGGTGTCCAGAGGTCCTCGCAAATTTCGACGCCGACTTTAAGACCGCGACACTCAACGACTGTAGGCCGCGAGTGGAAAACAGCTTGCAAACCCGGGCAAATGGCAATATCGACCGGAGCGGCGGGGCGCGGTGTCGAGTGCCACCAGCGGCACTCATAAAACTCGCTATAGTTTGGTATATAGGTCTTTGGAATGAGGTCTACTTGGCAACCGCGCACGATGGCGGCGCAATTATACAGCGTCCCGTCAAGGCGCACGGGTAGCCCGACGATGACGTCAACACCCAATTGACCGGACGCCTCGGCGACCTGCTTCAACGCGCCGGCGGCAGCCTCGACAAGCGGCGTCGATAAGAAAAGGTCGCCACATGTGTAACCCGTCAGCGACATCTCGGGGAACACAGACAAGTCGACCTCCTCGGCCGCCAAGCGGGTCATGCTTTCTATAATTCGAGCGACGTTAAAGTCCACATCGGCCACGTTGACCGAAGACGACACCGCCGCTATGCGTGCAAATCCATTCTTCATATCAATGATATTGATTGTTTTAGGCTACAAAATTAATCAAAAATCCCTATAAATCACCAACCCCTCGATTTTGTCCTGCGGATAAGACAAAATTGCATGCTTTTTGTCTTATCGACAAGACGGTGGAATGATTTTTTGATGACATAAGGTTAATTGGATGGCTCGCGTTATTGTCGCGCCGAAAATTATTGCTACCTTTGCGCTTTCAAAAACCTCAATTTGAACATGCTCAAGTTGAAGTTTATTAGGTTATTAGTTTATAAGTTTAGAAAAATATGAAAGAAGTTGTTGTCAGCGGAATACGCTCAACCGGTAACCTCCACCTGGGTAACTACTATGGCGCCTTGAGCAAGTTTGTCAAGATGCAGGAAGACTATGACTGCCTGTTTTTCATTGCCGACCTCCACGCTCTGACCACTCATCCCGACCCTAAGTTGCTACATTCCAACGTTAAAGATATTCTTGCCGAGTATCTGGCAAGCGGCATCGACCCCGAGAAAGCCACGATATTTGTTCAGAGCGACGTGCCCGAAATCCCCGAACTCTACCTGCTGCTGAATATGCACGTGGGCATCGGCGAGTTGATGCGCACGGCTTCGTTCAAAGACAAGGCCCGCAAGCAACTCGGCATCAAGACCGACGCAACCAAGGACGACGACGATATCGAGCGCCAAATCATTGGCACCGACTCCAACAAGCGCGTTAACGCCGGCCTGCTGACCTACCCGACGCTGATGGCGGTCGACATCCTTATTCAGAAGGCCAACAAGGTCCCCGTCGGCAAGGACCAGGAACAGCACCTCGAGCTGACTCGCCGTTTTGCGCGCCGCTTCAACTCGTTCTATGGCGTCGACCTGTTCCCCGAGCCCACCAACTTCAATTTCGGCGACCACGCCGTCAAGGTCCCCGGACTCGACGGCTCAGGCAAAATGGGCAAGAGCGAGGGCAACTGTATATACCTTGTCGACGACGAGAAAACACTGCGCAAGAAAGTGATGCGCGCCGTGACCGACCAAGGCCCCGCCGAGCCCAATCAGCCTATCTCGCAACCCGTTCAGAACCTACTGACACTGATGGAGTTAACATCAGCGCCCGAGGTCGTTGAACACTATCGCAACGCATACGCCGACTGCTCAATTCGCTACGGCGACATGAAAAAACAACTCGCCGAGGATATCCTGAAGGTAACAACTCCAATCCGCGAGCGTTACCTCGATATACGCAACGACGACGCCTTCATTTCGCGCGTTGTCAAAGCGGGCGCCGAGAAAGCTCGCGAACGTGCCGCCAAAACCCTCGCCGAAGTACGCCAGATTATGGGTATCACCAAGTTCTATTAATAATTTGGTGTAAAAAATTTTTATAATCAAAGAAATACTATTAAATTTGCAGTCGCAAAAAATTATTACCCTGCAAATAAGTAAAACACTATAAAATGGCAAAAGAAAACCCCAAAGAAACTCGCACGTCAATCGACGACCTCAATGACTCGTTGACCGGCATCGGGCAGAAGATTCAAAACAACAGCAAAGTGCTGATGTGGTCTTCAATCATCGTAGTCGCCCTTGTGGCCATCGTGTTAATCTATGTCTACGCAATCCGTCAGCCGGGTATTGCAGCGTCAAATGACGCTATCGGTCAGGCCGATATGCAAGCATTGATGGGCAACGACTCGATCGCCCTCGCCCAATATCAGACCGTAGCCAATGACTATGGCTATGCCGCCGGCAACCGCGCCAACCTCAACGCTGCTATCCTCCTCTACAAGGAAGGCAAATATCAGGAGGCTCTCGACTATGTGAAGAAATTTGACGGTAAAGACAAAGTCATCGCCGCCGCCGCCAAATCGCTCGAAGGCGACTGTCTTGTAAACCTCGAGAAATATCAGGAAGCAGCCAACTGCTTTGCGCAGGCCGCCAAGACTGCAGGCGATAACCCCGCCTACACCCCCCTGTTCTTGATGAAAGAAGCAACCGTCTATCGCGCTCTGAAGGACTACAAGAAAGAGGCAGCGCTCTACAAGGAAATCATCGACCAATATCCCGCCTACGGTCCGAGCATCAACCTTGACATTGAGAAATACCTCAAGCGTGCCGAACTCGCAGCCGGTCAGGAATAACCAACCCCATCGATAACGACACAACAGCGCGGCGACCTCAATCCACACGAGGCCGCCGCGCTGATTTATTTCGGATGGTTACAGAAAATATGTGCCATTTCACGGCACGCGTTGCATTTCAGTACATTAGCTCAACGGGGTGCGAAAACATTAATTGACCAACCGGCTCTTAATAAGCAACAAATGGGGAATTAGTTGGCGAGGGCGGCGGTGATGGCTTGGTCGAGGTCGGCGACAACGTCGTCGGGGTCCTCGAGGCCTACCGAGAGGCGTATCAGGCGGTCGCTGACGTCCATGGCGCGTCGCTCGTCGGCGGTCAGCGGGCCAAAGATGGTGCTCGCGGGGTGGATGGCGAGGGTGCGGTTGTCAAACAGATTGGTGGCGCGCTTGACCATCTTCAGGGCGTTGATGAAGCGGTAGCAGGCCTCCTCGGTGGGGAGTTCAAAGGTCAGCATGGCGCTGAAACTGCCGCCGAAACT
Organism: Muribaculaceae bacterium; assembly: GCA_022511505.1. GTDB lineage: Bacteria > Bacteroidota > Bacteroidia > Bacteroidales > Muribaculaceae > HGM05190. The sequence continues at coordinate 28,808 of JAFLTK010000343.1, read as the reverse complement.
GTCGCGGCAGATAGCGTGGAACGGATTGTCGGGCAAACCGGGGTAACACACCTTGATGCGCGGGTCGGCGGCAAGACGCGTGGCGACGGCCATCGCGTTGGCGCTCTGCAAGCGATAGCGCGCGTTGAGGTTTTCGAGACCAAGGTTCATCATATAAGCCACTTGCGGCGTCATGTATGAGCCAAGGTTGAGCAGCAACTCGCGGCGCATCAGTGTGTCAAAGCCATCAACCGTCCCATAGTCGATGACGAGCCCGCCAAGGGCCGCGCCGCCCCCCGAGATATATTTGGTCGACGACACAATCTCGATATCGACGCCGAGGGCACCGGCGTTGAACTCGGGGAACGGTATCATCGTCGTGTCGGCAACGACGGGCACGCCGCGGCGACGGGCAATCGCGGCAAGTGCCGGTATATCGGCCACTTCCATCTGTGGGTTGGTGATAATCTCGAGGAACAGACAGCAGACATCGTCGCCCTCCAGCGCCCGCTCGACAGCCTCGAGGTCGAGCAGGTCGACAAACTCGGTCTTCACGCCAAAGCGCCCGAGCGTCTTGGCCATCAGCAGATAGGTGTTGCCAAAGAGGTGGGTCGATGTCACGATGCGACGTCCCGCGCCGGCAATCCCCATCAGCGTGGCGCAAATCGCCGCCATGCCCGAGTTGAACGCGATGACGTCTCGCGCACCCGTCAGTTCGCGCACCTTGCGCTCAAAGTAGATAACCGTCGGGTTGGTCACGCGCGAATAGTCGGGCAGATCGTTGCGGCCGCAAAACGAGTCGGCCATCACGTCGGCATTGTCAAACTCGTAGGCCAGCGCGTTGTAAACCGGCATCGACAGCGCCCCGTAGGGGTCGCGCTGCTGATAGTCAAAATGTATCGCTTTAGTCTGTTTTTTCATCATCGGTCAATTTTGCCGCAAAAATAACAAAAAACCACCACCGCTCCAAACCCCACGCCCGTTTCACCCGGGTAATAATTTGTATTTGCTGAATGGCGTTGACTTGTAGCCCGATGGCACGGTAGATTTCGGCAGCTGTTTCAGTCAGACCGTGACATTGACGCCACTTGAGACACCCTCCACTTTCCGATTGAGTGGATTAGATGACGCTAATGGTGCTGTGGGAGGAGTTGCCGGCTTGGTCGACGTGGATTTGGACGGGGATGCGCTCGCGCAGTTCGTCGATGTGGCTGATAATGCCAACGTGGCGGCCGGTGCGAGTGTGAAGCGTGCGCAAGGTGTCGATGGCGTTCTGAAGCGGTTCGTCGCTCAGGGAGCCAAAACCTTCGTCAATAAACAGTGTGTTGACGCCAAGGCGGTCGCCGATGTCGCTTAACGCGAGGGCCAATGATAGCGACACGAGGAAGGTCTCGCCGCCGCTCAGTGTCGAGGAGGCGCGCTTAGTGCCTCCTTGATAGGCATCATCGACCATGATGACAAACGACCCCGGAGTGCTTCTCAGCAGATAGCGGCCCGAGAGGGTCTTCATGTAGTGGTTGGCCGAGTGGATAAGACTCTCAAGCACAAAGCTTTGGGCGATTTTGCGGAAGTTGTCGCCCTTGGCGCTACCTAAATATCGGTTGAGAATTGCCCAGCGGTCAAACTCGGCTTTGCGCTCGTCGGCTACTTTTTTGAGGTCGGCAACGCGCGCTTGATTCTTCTGATTTTCTTCAAGATCACGGGTGAGAGCGCCAATGCCGGCGATGCTGTTTTGACGTTCGGCATCAATGGCGGCGCTATTCTGTTCAAGCGTCTCCAGTGTGTCATCCTCGGCAAATTCGGGCCTACGCTCGTTGTGCTCTTTCAATCGCTCGCAAGCCTCGTTATATGTTGTTTCGGCCTTGACGAGGGTCTCTGCTGCCCGCTTAATCTCCTCGGCAATCGCCTTGATATCGGCCGCAGGCGTGGCAGCGAGGTTCTCCAACTGCTCGCGGGTAAACTCGGGATGATGGACAAGGAAACTCTCGACGGCCTCGTTTTTCGCATCCTTTTCTTTGCGGGCGACTGCGATGGCGCTCGTTTCGGCTGAAAGGGCCTGGATTATCTCGTTGCCAAAGACAATGATATTTTTAATTTCAACCGGCTTTAGATTAACGGGGCTGTCCCAATCGGCTATTAGACCAATCATGGATTTATGGTCGGCTAATACTGTGTTATAGGTGGTTTTGCTCTCGGCAAGTTGCTTGTCAAGAGTATCGAAGAGCGCCTTATTATCGTTAAATTGCTTGACAACGTTTCGAAGTTCGTTTCTGAACGCGGGGATGTTTTCGCGCCAATCAGCATTCCATGTTCCAACAACGAGGTTGCTAAGTTCTGCGCGACACTGTTCCACCTCGGCTGTGCGGTCGGCAACGGCTTTGCGTGCAACCTCAATGGCGGTATTGCTTCCGGCAATCAAGTCTTTGATTTTTTGCAAGTTGTCTTTGGTAGTGTCAAGTTTATTCTGCTCGGTTGCAAGAGCCGCGTTCATCCCTCTGAGTTCCTTTTCACGCGCCTCGCCGGCGGTGATGGCGTCCGAGAGTTGTGCGGCGGCTTTTTCGCGTTCAGCTATAATATTATTAATGATTTCTATCACCTTAACAATCAACTCGTTAATGCCAAATTCGGCCACGCGGGCGAGTAGACTGCCGCGCTTGGCGCTGAGTTCATCCTTGTTTTTAGTAAGTATCGCGGCTTGCTGATTGATGTGATTTGTGGCTGTTTTGACCTCAGCCTCGGCCTTATTGGCTTTATCGGTGTTCTGCTTCAAAAGCGCGGCGGCCCCTTCCCAAGCGACTCGATAGTTGGCGATAATGGCGTCGAGTTCATCCTCGGGCACAAAAGCGTGCTCGATGCGCTGGCGGCACACCGGGCAATCGTCGCCAACGTGGAGACGAGCGCGCAAGTCTTTGGCAAACTTATGAACGGTGTCTTTTTGACTTTCAAAGAGGGCGCGTTTCTGCTCCTCGTCGGCCTTGGCCGTTTCAACCGTACTTTTCAGCCCTTCGAGTTGCTTCTGCTTCTCGTCGAGTTGTAGGCGCTGCCGGTTGAGGTCGTCTTCGGCGCGAGAAAGTGTATTTTCTTGGTCGACAAAGTTTTGCACCTCAACTTTGAGTATGTTCAGTTTGGAAATCTCGGCCGATGATTTATCCTTGTCGGCACGCAATCGTCCGAGACCAATTTCCTCCAATGCTTTCTCGGCAACCTCAATCTCTTTAACACGCTTGTCTACAGCGCCCTTTACCTTGTCAAGAAACTCGGTCGCTTCCTGCTGCTTGGTTTTCAGGTCGGCAAGTTTCTTTTGCCCGTTGCTGATATTGGACTGCTCGGCGGCAATCGCTTTAAGGTCAGACTCAAGGGAATTGAGATAAACCTCTATCGTAGTGCGATTTTCGATAGCGGAGCGTCGAGGCTCCTCGCGTTCGAAATATTGACCGAGGTCGGCCAGCCGGCGAGAAATATTGTCAATCTTCTGCTGTTCAAACAGTTTGCCGGCGCAAAAGCGGTCAAAGTCGGTTTTCAGTCCGACGAGTCGCGCCGTGGCGTCGGTTATTTTTTTATCCCGGTCGTGTATGCTTTCAATCCATCCTCGCGCCTCGGTCGTTGCGTTCCATTCGGTCTCGAGGCGCTGTTTTTGCTTAAGAGACTCGTCGGCGGCAGTTTGCCGTGCCGATTGCATTTTCTGCTCGGCGTCGGTCAGTGTCTTTTGCAGAATGGCAAGTGTTTTAAGCCATTCGATTTTGAGCTGACTGATCTTGAGCACTTTCTCTTTCTCCGTGACATCGTCGCGCATCGCTTTGATTTCGGCCTTTATTTGGTCTACTTGCTCCTCATCGAGCAACGCGACACCTTCAATTTGGCGCCGAGCATCTTTCCATGCAGCTTCTTTTTCGGCACAAATCTCATAGATTTTGCTACCGATGCGCGAGTAAATGCTGGTGCCGGTTATGCGCTCGAGGATAGCGGCTTTTGCATCGTCCTTGCTGTTGAGGAACTTGGCAAACTCGCCCTGTGCAAGCATCGACGTGCGGCAGAACTGGGTAAAGTCGAGACCAATGGCTTCGGCAATCTCGCCTTCAATGTCTCTGACGCGTGTCAACACTCTATTGTCGTCCAATCGCTTGAGCGACCATGAGGAATTCTGGAGGTTTCCCGTAGGCTTATTGCGAGCACGTCTTATAGCCCATGTCGACTCATAGTCCACCCCGTTATTGCCTGTAAATTCAAGCATTACAAATCCCTCGCCGGTGTTTCTGCGCAATATCTGACGCGGGTCCTTGAGCCTTATATCGTCATCCACATTGTTGCTGTCAATTTGATTGTTAGCAAAACGAGGCGTGTTGGCATACAGCGCAAGACAGATCGCATCGAGAATCGTCGTCTTGCCCGCACCGGTTTTGCCCGAAATCAAGAAAACATCACTATCGGCGAGCGGGGCTGCCGAGAAGTCTATCGTGGCATCTTCAATTGATGCTATATTGTGGAGTGTCAGTTTGTTAATCTTCATCTTGCAGTGATAATCTGTTTAAAACTTCTTGAAACATCCGGCCCATGTTGTCGTCAAACGTGCCCCCTTGTTGCTCGATATATCGACGCGCAATCTCAACCGGGGGCAGTTCCTTGAATTCGCTGACAGTCAGCGATGTCGCTTCGGTTAAGCCCTGGTCGCGACGTCGGCGGCTGTTAATAAGGCATAATCGGCACTGTTTGGAGTTGGCAATCATGCGCGCTTCGTCGATTGCTCCGATTGGCAGGAAGTCATCGACCTCGACGTTGAGGCGAATGTAGGCTTCGCGGTCGTCGGGAAACTCTGCGAGAAGTATGCGGGCGCTTTCCCAGTCGGTGAAGCCCTCAATCGGCAGGTTGACGAGCGGACGGATGTTTTCAATCGCCACTTTCCTCACAACAGGACGCTCGCCATGCTCGCCGATTTCGACAATGCTGACCGAATGGTCAAACGTCTCGTCAAAACTGACCGCCAACGGAGTCCCCGAGTAGCGCACGTTATGGCGCCCGGTGTGGATAAACTGCTCGCGGTGAATATGGCCCAACGCAAGGTAGTCATAACCGTTGCCAAACTGCTCAACATCAACCCCTTCAATGCCCCCAATCATCGACTCCTCGGGGAGCTCGTGACCGGCGAAATCAGCGCCTCTGACCGTCGTGTGGGCCATCATCACCACCGGTCGATTGTCGGTGTTCCTTTCGGCAACAATATTGAGTATCTGCTCAAAAAAGCCATCGGGAATGAAACGCTCGTTGGCGTAGGGCAACGCAATCACCCACCCCTTGCCGGCGATGTCGATAATATACTTCTCGGGAGTGTCAGGGCGCAGTGTACCAATCACTTCCACGCCCATAGCACTCCACGGCGAGCGAAAGACCTCGTGGCGCGAGCCACTGTCGTGGTTGCCCGCGGTCACTATTATTCTCATCTCGGGATTAGGCCGCCGCAGTTCAAGGATAGCGTTGACCAACATCGTTTGCACCGTTGCCGACGGATTAGAAACGTGGAACACGTCACCGCTTAGCAGGAACACGTCGGGCTGTTCCTCCCTCACAACGCGCGTTATTTGCTCAAGCATATCCCGTTGCTCTTCAGTTCTGTCGAAGCCATACAACTGATGTCCCAAATGCCAGTCACTCGTGTGTAGAACCTTCATATTAAAAACTTTATATTAACTTTCATTCAACTTGTCGCACACATTTAGACGACCCAAAATTGCTCTCCACAAAGTTAAACATTTATCGCCATCTTTCCAAAAAATGCCCGTTGACACAGGGCAATTCCCAGTTGATATTTTTGATTTGTTTGAGTTGTTAAATCATTAAACCTGCAACCTTGCAACATTTTATTGTGTAAAAAAATGACGCTAAATTGTAACGTTATGAAAAACAAATCATATCAATCAGAAAGACTAATTTTGTTTCATCAGTTAAATCTTCTATAACTTTAATTTAAAACCATCATGTGTAATACTTCTATTTTACCAACTTCAATCAACATTGACCGCTTAGGGTCAGAGGTGAATAACTTGATTTATATCTTCAATCGATGGCTGAAGATGTTGAAAACCTACGGCAAACTTGATCAACAAGGTTTGAACGACGATTTTTGTGCAATTTCAAAAGCAGTACGCAACAAGGCGATAGACAAGGAGCTTAGACACAAAATCAGAAGTTGTCGAGACCTGGCTATTTCACAAAGCCCTAATATTAGCGCACTGATTGAAACGTTGAAATCGACTCTTGATCTCCTTTGCAAATCAGAAGAGAATCAGGCTATTGAAATTATTGCTCAAGCCTATGCCGATCAAGGGATGACCGAACGTTATCGTCCCCTCACTAAAAGACTCGCCAACGAGAAAGTGCGCAAAATAGGCCGAAAAGTCATTTACATCGATCCATTAACCGATGATAAAGAGAGCTCCCGCTTGATGAGGCGTATTATTGAGAAACGCGCTGCACAGACGGTTTTTCGCAATGCGAAGAAAAGCGACCGCAACTCAAATCGATTCCGCCAGTCAGTGCGCCGTGCAATTTCGTTCAGCCTACATTCAACGAAATTTACCGACTATGATGCCCAACTTCGTTCTCGAGGCACCCACTGGCGAGTAGTTCATCAAAATTCAAAACGTGAAAAAGTTTTGGCGGCAAAAAAGGCCTATAATAGTTATGCCGACGCATTGGATGCAATTGAGCGTTACGCATTGAAGCATCCTAACGACCACCGCCCGGTATCGGCCTACGTCTGTGTTCATTGTGGCAAATGGCACATTGGGCACGAAAGTTTTAGCGGTCAATCTCTGGACCCAAGCGAGGATAACCTTTATGAGGTCTGTTAACCTATGTTACCAAATTGGTATCAAAACATAGAATGTTTCTCGCCCGCATAGGCGACGCTTTCGTAGGCCACAAACTCCTACTCAATATTCGCGACAATCAACGCGTCAAAATCATCGCCTTGCGTCAGGACGACGGCCGCTGGGCGGCCATCTCCCTTGCCCCGATTTAACACATACACACCCCAAAGCAAAATCACAATTGCAACCTTGCAACATTTTTTATGTAAATAAATGTTGCAAGGTTGTAACGTTATGAAAAACATTATATAAAATATTTTAGGGGTAATTTTGCTTCATCAAATTAATCATCTAAAATTAATGATATGAAGAAAACATTAGCATTCTTTGTCGCCGCTTTTATTGCAGTCATAACCTGCAGTGCCCAAAGTTATTCAACTGGCGTCAATCCCAACTCAACCTACGTCAACGGTTATACTAAGTCTAATGGAACCTATGTTCCGGGACACTACCGCAGCAAGCCCAACTCTACCAACCGCGACAACTACTCAACCCAAGGAAACAGAAATCCCTACAACGGCAACTCCGGCTATCGCGCTCCCGACTATTCAAGTGGGGCATCCAACTATGGAAGCGGCCACACGATTCACACCGGCCCTCGCGGCGGCCAATATTACATCAACAGCAAGGGCAACAAAACCTACGTCCCCAAACGATAACAACATCTGCTACAGAAAGCGAGTTGAAAGACTTGTTTACCTCTTGCTATTGATTGGTATCAGTAATTAAACAAAAAACCATTAATCCTAAAATATGAATAATTCAACTCTTACCCGATTAGCGAACGTCGCCCTTCCAGCTATCTCTGGTTCAAACGTGACCTACAACGCTGAAAAAAACGTGTATCTAACACTCGGATACACAAGTGGTGCAGGTAACTCCTATTTCAAGGCTGTCAGAATGTCTGATAGACTGGCCGTACACTATGATATAGGTGAAGGCTACTGCTACACGTTCCTCAATAGCATAACACTATTTGCTTGGGATGGCACTCACGCCAACATCATTGCCAAGAAATCGTGGGGAGGCTGTGACAATTGGGTACGTTTCAGCGAGAGTTTTGCTATGGAGCAATCAATCATGATGCTTAAAGACTATCTCATGGGTCAAGCAAAAGCTATCGGACAATCCGTCAGTGAACAACAACTCCTTTCATTCTCGCGACAGATGATTGAGGATGTAAGAAACTACAAAAAGCAACTCGCATAAAGTTTAACCTCAAAATTCCTAAAAATTATGGCTTCATTTGAAAAAGCTCTTACCAAAGACCTGTTTGACAATCTGCTTCCCAAATTTGGCACTCCCCGCAAGCAAGTGCCTGTGTGGGACGAGGGCCAAAAGATGTTTCTAATTGGCAACTATGAAAGCGCCAAGGGTAACTATTACTATCAGGGGGTGCGTTTTTGTGACAATGTTGTGATAAGGGAAATCGTTGGTTTATACCACACGTGGACCTATATTGATAGCATTGAAATATATGCTTTCAACGGGACTTGTCTCGAGCTCGTGCAAAAACGAGACTACGAGAAAACATTCAGAAGCGAGGAGTTTGTTCGCGCCGAGGCAGAGCAAATGATAAGCGACTATTGCGCCGGATATCTCAAGTCTCAGGGGCATATAGTTGACGAGTCAGAGATACGCGCTCAAGCAAGCGCCATCGTTGATGGTAGCTTCAAAAGTTTTCTTGATCCCGATTTTAACCTTCATCTCACTCGCATTCTGCCACAACTCAAAGCATAATTAAAAAATGGAATACAGAATAGATAAGGATAATCAAGAGCAACAACTTGCCTATGAACTCATTGCCAGTACTAATTCCAGCTTTTTCTTGACCGGAAGAGCTGGAACCGGCAAAACCACCTTTTTACAGAATGTCCAGAAGATGGTTGGTAAAAATTTTATCACTCTAGCCCCCACAGGTGTAGCCGCAATCCTTGCGGGTGGTGAAACAATCCACTCTTTTTTTGGATTGCCATTGGAGGCCTGTATTCCGGGCACGTGTGGTAAAATGAACCAATCGCGCATATTATCTCTTGTCCATGCCGACACGATAATTATTGATGAAATTTCAATGGTGCGTTGTGACGTAATGGATGCTATAGATTATACACTCCGTAAAACTTTGCGTAATAATTTACCATTTGGTGGGAAGCAGATGATTTTTGTCGGCGACATGTTTCAGTTGCCCCCGGTAGTAAAAAATGGCGCAGAAAAGGAAATGCTTCAAGATATTTATCGCGCAAATGATTTCTATTTCTACAAGGCCGAGTCAATCCGTAAAATGAGAATGGTCAAGATTGAGTTTAAAAAGGTTTATCGACAGGAAGATAAGCAATTTCTTGAAATCTTAGAGCACGTCCGTATCAATAAGATGACTCCTGATGATGTTGCGCTTCTCAACTCTCGCATAGCCATGCCCGAAAATAACGAGATGGTCGTAACATTAACAAGCGTAAATGACATTGCCGGTAGACTTAATAATCAACGTCTATCTGAAATTGATAGTCCTGAATTTTTATATGAAGGGTCTATTGATGGAAGATTTGAAGAGAAACGATTCCCGGTTGACCGTTATCTAAGATTGAAAGTTGGTGCTCAGGTAATGTTTACTCGCAACGACCCTCAGAAGCGATGGGCGAATGGAACACTCGGGAAAGTGTCAAAACTTGACAAGGAAGAGGTGACAGTCGAGTTACAAAATGGTTCTACTTATGTAGTGCCGATTTGTAGCTGGGACTCTGTTACTTTTGAGTATGACCGTGAAACAAGAAGAATGAGAAAAGAAGTCGTTGGTTCATTTACACAGTACCCGCTTCGTCTGGCATGGGCTATCACAATTCATAAAAGTCAGGGAATGACATTTGACAAATTACATATTGATCTCAGTCGAGGCATGTTTGCATCCGGTCAACTATATGTTGCTCTCAGTCGGGTCAGAAGTCTTGCCGGTTTGTATCTCTCAAGAGAAATTCTTCCCTACTATGCCAACACATCTAATGAAATACTTTCTTATTCAAGCGATTTCAACAATACTGATTTGATTGAACATGAAATTGAGAGCGGTAAAGCGACCTACGAGGCACTCAAAAATCATGATTATGATGAAGCCGCTAAAGCCTATCTTCTTCTAGTTCTGAGAAAAGCATCCGAAGGCAATGCTCGTGAAGCTATTCAATTATCAAAGCGTTTCTTAGATATTTTGGTTGACGATGAACATCTATTTGGAACTGTCACGACAATACCAGTAACATTGCAAGAAAATACACACTGGATATACCGCTTTTTATTTGCATTGTTAAGCTTATATGCAACAGATTATGAGGGTGCATTAGATGCTATCGAGGATGTGCTTACCTGCCACAAGTGTAACGAGGCATTGTATATTAAATCACGAGCTTTAGTTAAACTTGGACGATATAAAGAGGCCGACAATGTGAATAGTCTCTTAGCTGAGACATTTGAATTTTCAACGCCCGATGCAAAAATCCTTTATATGGTGGCCACGGTCAATGAACTGTTTGTAAACGATCCTGGGATTGAGATGATGAAGAAACTAATCGAAATATTACCAAAATATGATACTGCAATTATAACAATGCGTCAGCTCATGCGACGTAAAGGCTTAAAGCTCAGCAACTCCGATACTTCGACAAGTGAACTCGTGGCCGATTTCAATTCTGACTGTGATGACAATGAATTTAAATCAAAGTTGAAAAAATGCCGCAAGGATTCACCTAAGATGGTCACATTGTTGCTAAAACGAATTAAAGCTCTGTAAACATGTGAAATAAGACGGCATTGTTGACCGCGAGGCGCTCGCCAAGACCGGCCAAGTCATTACCTTCAAAGCACGTCGACTCTACAACGAAATTGACGATTACATTATTGCAGTATTGTAACAACGGGGAGGGCGATGCTGACAGGCGTCGCTCTCCTTCGTTATTGGGCGGAAATAATCCAAACGGCGATGGTCATTTGACTTCTCCGCTGCGTTAGAAACGATATATTTTGCCTCCCACTGACTTGAACACGTTGTTGTTTACAAATCGGCCGTAAATTTTGTTGCCGTATTGGTCAACAATATAGATTGTATCGCCGCCTCTTTTAATACCAAAAAATAAAATAACGATTATAGATATAAGGACAAAGAACAATATATAAATGCAGAACAGCATAATGGAAAGTCCCATAAAAATTGAACTGAGCGCGGTAACAAATCCTCCAAAGATTGCAAATCGCGGGTGGCCACCCTTGGCCCCGGCTATCGCATAGTATATGCCTATCCCTATCATTACCAAAGCATAGATTGAGAGATAAATCGATGTAAAGGTCATGTTGAGGGATGTTCGTCCTAACCCTCCCTCAATGAGCATTTCTATGACTGCAATAACTCCGCATAAAATACCGCCTCCAATTATAATCTTTATGAACAACAGCCCTTTGGATTCATTAATACCAAATAGCTCGCACCAAAATGTGGAAATTCCCCAAACGCTTCCTACCGAGCAAAGTATCAACGGGATGAGCAGAAGGCATTTGCCTACATATTTAAATGACAAGGCATCAAGCTGTAGCGCGGCATAAGTGAGAAGCATGGCGCAAAGATTAAAAAGCAGGGTGGAAACTCCAAGCATTATGATATTTGCATTGGCCGAAACAAACTTTTTAAAGAAAAAAAGCCAAACTCCGGCGCTTAAAAAAAGGAGGATCAAAAGAAATATCACATTATTATTGACCCACAATCCCAACTTTTCAGAAAATTTAAGTTGGTCCTTCCCTGTGTCTGAAACTTGTTTCTCAAAAGAAGCAGCATCGTCATTATAAGAGGACGTTATCCCGGCATCAGAGATTTCCGCCGCGGTGACTTCAGATGATGAAACTGTGACAGAATATGACCGGATAGCCCCGGTCAGAGCAATAATGCTTAGAACGAGAATACATATAACTCGTATAGAAATTTTCATGTGATTGGTTTAGGCTGATTAGTACTATTTTGCAAATATACATATAAAGTGTGAAATATCAACGAGATTACCAAAATTCTATCAGGTGTATCCCGTGAGACACATTCCTCATTGTCAATTTGAAAAAACTTTTGCATGGTTGATAAGTTTTTGTTATTTTTGCATTTGATTAGGAGCAGAGTGGCGATATAATTGTCGCCGCGCGACCTAACGTGAACTAAATCAATTATTTATTGTCATGAAAAGTTTTTTCAGAAGTTTCCTCGCATCCATGGCTGCGATATGGATGTCGGTACTGATAATGGCTGTCGGGATAATTTTTGTTGCGGCAATTGTGATTGCCAAGCATGCGGCAAGCGACAGCAAGGTTAAGGTCGAGGACCGCACGGTGTTGGTTCTCAACCTCAGTGGCACTGTTGTTGACCGTGACGAGTCGCGTGACGTGTTCAAGGAGTTGACCGGTCAGGGCGAGGAAACGATATCGCTCGAGTCTTTGATATGCGCTCTTGACCACGCGTCGACCGACGACCATATAGCCGGCCTTTATCTGAAGTGCTATGGAATCGATGCCGGGCTGGCTCAGGTCGATGCCATCACCAACGCGCTGATGCGCTTCAAGGAGTCGGGCAAATGGATTGCCGCCTACTCTGACAACTACCTACAGACAGATTATATCATCGCGTCGCTGGCCGACTCGATCTTCCTCAACCCTAATGGCGCCGTCGATCTCCACGGCCTGCAGGCCACTACTCTGTATTTCAAGGATTTGCTCGACAAAATTGGTGTCGAGGCGCAGGTTGTCAAGGTTGGCACCTACAAGAGCGCCGTCGAGCCGTTTATGCTCAGTGGCATGAGCGACGCATCGCGTCTCCAGCAGGAGGTTTATCTGGGCAACATCTGGTCACACTTGACCCACAAAATTGCAGCCGCACGCGACCTCACTGCCGAGAAAGTCAACGCCGCTGCCGATTCGCTGCCGGCATTCCTCCCGGCAACCGAGCTGGTCGAAATGGGGCTTGTTGACCGTCTCGTCTATGAGCGCGAGGTTGACGCGCTACTCAACGTGATGGCCGGCAACAAGTCTGAGAGGGGGCTCTTTGACCGCAGCGCGCCCAACTATGTTGACCTGATTGAATATAGCGGTAATTTTGACAACGATCGCTTTGGCGACAGCGGCGGAGAGACCATCGCATTGGTCTATGCCGTTGGCGACATTACCGAGAGCGACAAGGGTGGAATAGCCTCTCAGCGCCTCGTCCCGATAATCCTCGACATTGCCGACGATGAAGATATCGACGGCCTTATCCTGCGCGTTAACTCGGGTGGAGGTAGCGCCTACGCCTCAGAGCAGATATGGGACGCCCTTCGCTATTTCAAGGAAAAGACCGGCAAGCCGTTCTTTGTCTCTATGGGCGACTATGCCGCTTCGGGAGGCTACTATATCTCGTGTGGCGCCGACAAAATTTATGCCGACCCGTTGACGCTGACCGGCTCAATCGGCATCTTTGGCATCATCCCCAGCGCCCAGGGGCTCATCAACGACAAAATCGGCATCCACACCGGCACCGTCTCGACCAATCCCATGGGCGAGCAACCAACGCTCTTCAAGAACATGACTCCACGCCAGCGCCAGGCTATGCAGCGCTATGTCGATAACGGCTATGAACTGTTCACGTCGCGCGTGGCCGAAGGACGCGGCCTGAGCGTCGACTCGGTTAAAGCGATTGCCGAGGGCCGTGTGTGGGACGGTAAATCGGCATTTGAGATTGGTCTTGTCGACGAACTCGGCGACCTCAACGCCGCCCTCGAGGGTATGGCATCGGAACTCATCACAACCGGCTATAAAATCAAGGTATACCCCGACATTGACCGTAAATGGTGGGAGCAGATTCTCGACCTTGACTCTCAATTGAGCGAGCGCGCCATCGCCACCCGCTTCCCGTCGGCATTGCCGCTCTACAACTCTATCGAGTCGCTCGGCCGTCTCAGCCCGCTGCAGTGTCGCATGGACTATGTAATCATTCAATAACGCCGTCGGGCCAACCAACACACCGGGAATATGAAACGCAACTCGCTGTTTGCCAAGTTGGTATTGCTGCCAATCTCTAAGATTTACGGATTGGTGATAGCAATTCGCAACCGCATGTTTGACATGGGGTTGCTGAAGCAGACATCGTTTGACATCCCGGTAGTTGTTGTCGGCAATCTGACGATGGGCGGCTCGGGCAAGACGCCCCATGTGGAATATATCATCGAGGCCTTGCGCGACAAGTATAAGATAGGCGTGTTGTCGCGCGGCTACAAACGCCGCACCAAGGGTTTTGTGCTTGCTACCCACCGCTCGCGTCCCGAGGATATTGGCGACGAACCTTATCAGATTTTCCAGAAGTATGGCGACTCGGTGACGGTGGCCGTCTGTGAAAAGCGCGTAGTCGGCATCCGCGAGATGCGGGCAATCAACCCCAACATAAACATGATACTGCTCGACGACGCATTCCAGCACCGCTATGTCAACCCATCGGTATCGATAGTGTTGAGCGAGTGCTCGCGGCCGCCATACTATGACAAATTGTTGCCCTACGGGCGATTGCGCGAGCCGATGTCGGCCCTCAACCGCGCGAGCATGGTTGTTATCACCAAGTGCCCCGAGGATATAAAACCGCTTGACTATCGCGTGTTTACCGAGAATCTCAACCTTTTTCCCTACCAGAAACTGTTTTTCTCGACCTATACCTACGGCCATCTGGTGTCGGTCTTCCCCGAGCATGTTACCAGCATCCCCTATCTCGACTGGTTGACGCCCGACGATTCCATCCTGATATTGACCGGAGTGGGCAATCCGCGCCCGTTTGTGCTCCACATCCGCAAGTTCAAAACCCGCGTCAAGGTGAAGCGATATAACGACCACCACAACTACACGCCGAGCGACATGGAGGATATCGTCAAGAAGTTCAACGACATGAAGGGCAACCGCAAGTTTATCGTCACGACCGAGAAAGACGCCGTTCGCCTCTCCAACAACCCCTACTTTCCCCACTCGCTGAAGCCGTTCATCTTCTATATCCCCATCTCGGTGGAATTTATCGACCCCACGGGCAACACCCGCGGTAGCGCCGAGACCGCCAACGATGTCTTTGACAGCGAGTTACAGAAAATGATTGTCAAAAACAGCAAAACCATCGGCAATCCCGCCGCAAGCCAGAATTCATAATATCTCAACTTCAACATGTTTTCAAAGGTTAAAGTTGATGGTAAAAGCATATAAATTTGAAACAATTAAATCCTAATACACAATAACCATGTTGGAAAAAATTAATCAGACCGCAGACTTCTTGCGTAGCAAAGTTACCGATATACCCCACATTGGTATCATCCTTGGCACCGGCCTCGGCGCCCTTGTCGACTATATCGACGACAAGACGTTCATCCCCTACGCCGACATCCCCAACTTCCCCATCTCGACCGTCGAAGGCCACTCGGGCAACCTCATCTTCGGCACCCTTGGCGGCAAGCGCGTGATGGCAATGCAGGGCCGTTTCCACTACTACGAAGGCTATGACATGAAGCAAGTTACATTCCCCGTGCGCGTCATGAAAGCGCTCGGCGTCGAGACGCTCTTTGTCTCCAACGCCTCGGGCGGCATGAACAAGGAGTTCAACGTTGGCGACGTCATGATTATCACCGACCATATCAACCTCTTCCCCGAGCATCCCCTGCGCGGCAAGAACTACAACGAACTCGGCACCCGCTTCCCCGCCATGACCGAAGCCTACGACAAGCGCTATATCGCGCTCGCCGGCGAGATTGCCCGCGAGAAAAACATTCCGGTTGTCCACGGCGTATATGTCGGCGTGACCGGCCCGACGTTTGAGACACCCGCCGAATATGAGTTCTATCGCATCATTGGCGGCGACGCCGTCGGCATGTCGACCGTTCCCGAGGTTATCGTTGCCAACCACGCCGGCATGAAGGTATTCGGTCTTTCAGTCATCACCGACCTCGGCGGCAAGGATGTAACCCAAGTGCCTACCCACGAGGAAGTTCAGCAGGCCGCCCTCGTTGCCCAGCCCAAGACACTCGCGCTGATGAAAGAACTCGTTGCCCGCATCTGATAACAGCTCCGCGCCCATGAGTTCTACCGAAATATCCACCCTCGGCGAGTTTGGCCTCATCGACCGTCTGACCAAAGAACTGACCACGGTCAACGCCTCGACGCTCCGCTCGGTGGGCGATGATGCCGCCGTCCTTTCCTATCCTGACACTGACGTCCTCGTCTCGACCGACCTGCTTCTTGAAGGTGTGCATTTTGACCTGACCTATGTCCCGTTGCGTCATCTCGGCTACAAAGCCGCCGTTGTCAACTTCAGCGACATCTATGCGATGAACGGCCGGCCGCGCCAGATAACGGTCTCGCTCGGCATCTCCAAGCGCTTCACCGTTGAGCACATCGAGGAACTTTATGTCGGCATGCGCCTCGCCTGCCAGATTTATGGCGTAGACATCGTTGGCGGCGACACCACCGCCTCGCGCCAGGGTTTGGTCATCTCAATCACCTGTGTAGGCGACGCCCCGCGCGACAACGTGGTTTATCGCGACGGCGCCCGCGACACCGACCTCATTTGTGTGTCAGGCGACCTCGGCGCCGCCTATATGGGACTCCAATTGCTTGAACGAGAGAAAGTTGCCTCGGCCGGGCAGAAAGACTTCATGCCCAAGTTTGCCGGAAAGGAATACCTCATCGAGCGCCAGCTCAAGCCCGAGGCACGCCGCGACATCGTCGAGCAACTCGCCGCTGCCGGCATTAAACCGACGGCAATGATGGACGTCAGCGACGGCCTCTCGTCAGAACTGCTCCACATCTGCCACGACAGCAAAGTCGGCTGCCGCGTCTACGAAGACCGCATCCCCATCGACTATCAGACAGCCGTCATGGCCGAGGAACTCAACATGAACCTGCTGACCGCGGCCCTCAACGGCGGCGAGGACTACGAACTGCTGTTCACCGTCCCCCTCCACTGCCACGACGCCGTCAGCAAAATGCCCGGCATCAAAGTAATCGGCCACATCACCCGCGAGGAGCTCGGCTGTGCCCTCATCACCGCCGACGGCAACGAAATCCCCCTCCGCGCCCAAGGCTTCAACCACCTCGCCCAATAACACCACCAACTCCAAATGATACCCCACATAGCAAAGGAGGACGGCGTCGATGCCGCCCTCCTTTGCATTTGCCGACAACAGGGCGGCGACGGCGGGGTTTGCTTTGTTAAATTATGCAAGCAAATCGCCACTATATCATATAAAAATATTAACTTTGCGCAAAAATTTGCAAGAAATTGAAATATAAGGTTACAATACAAGGTATCGAAGGTTGTTTTCACGACGCGGCGGCGCGCTCCTACTTTGGCGCGCGGGGCCACGAGGTTGAAACAATTGAATGTGAAACTTTTCAGGCGATGTTTGACCGCATGGAGGACGACGCGTCGGTTGCGGGCATCGTTGCGATAGAAAACACTATTGCCGGAAGCCTGTTGCAGAACCACGAACTGCTGCGCAAGAGCAACATGACGATTGTCGGCGAGCAAAAGATGCGCATCAGCCATGTTCTTGCAGCCCTGCCGGGACAACAAATCGAGGATATCGAGGAGGTTCACTCCCACCCGATGGCGCTGATGCAGTGTGAGCACTTCCTGCGTCGCGCGGGCCGCATGAGGATGGTCGAGGCGTGGGACACCGCCGGGAGCGCGCGCGACATTGCGCTGGCCGGACGGCGGGGACATGCGGCCGTCTGTGGCGCGCTGGCCGCCGAACTGTATGGACTCGATGTGCTTCAGGAAGGAATAGAAACCAATAAGCGCAATTTCACCCGTTTTCTCGTTGTTGCCGACCCGCTGATTGCCGGCGAGATGAAGCCGGCGGCGATGAAACTCGACAAAGCATCGATTGTGTTCACGCTGCCCCACACTCGCGGAGCGCTGTCTAAAGTACTGACTATCTTCTCGTTCTATGATATCAATCTATCAAAAATCCAGTCGATGCCCATCCTTGGGCGCGAGTGGGAGTATCGGTTTTATGTCGATTTGACGTTTGACGACTACGTTCGCTATCGCCAGTCGCTCGACGCCGTGCGCCCCTTGATTAACGACTTTAAAATACTTGGAGAGTATGAATCCTGCCGAAATGAAGTGTGAAATACGCCCGGCAACGCGCGTTGAACACATCGAAGAATACTATTTTTCGCGCAAGTTGCGCGAGGTTGCGCGCCTCAACGCCGAGGGTCGCGACATCGTGTCGCTCGGCATCGGCGGGCCCGACCTGCCGCCGGCGCCCGAGGTCATCGCCACGCTCAACGCCGAGGCTTCACGCCCCGACAGCCACTCTTATCAGCCGTACGTCGGCATCCCGCGCCTGCGCCAAGCCTTTGCCGCGTGGTATCGCAAATATTATGGTGTCAATCTTGACCCCGATACCGAAATCCGCCCGCTGATTGGCTCCAAGGAGGGCATACTGCACGTGTCGCTGGCGTTTCTCAACCCCGGCGACGGCGTCCTGATACCCAACCCGGGCTACCCGACCTACAGCTCGGTGTCGCGCATCGTCGGCGCCGACATATTCAGTTATGAACTGACCGAGGAGCGCGGCTGGCAACCCGACTTTGACGCTCTGGAGCAATATCCATTGCACCGCATTAAATTAATGTGGGTCAACTATCCCCACATGCCCACCGGCGCCGCGGCAACCGCCGAGACGATGCGCCGCCTGGTCGACTTCGGCCGGCGCCACAACATCGTCATTGCCCACGACAACCCCTATAGTTTTATCCTCAACGACCGCCCGACGAGCCTGCTCGCCGTCGAGGGTGCGTGTGACATTGCCATCGAACTTAACTCGCTGTCCAAGAGCCACAACATGGCCGGATGGCGCGTGGCGATGGTGGCCTCCAACCCCCGCTTTATCGAGTGGATTCTCAAAATCAAGAGCAACATCGACTCGGGGCAGTTCAAACCCGTCATGGAAGCGGCCGTCAAGGCGCTGGAACTTGACAGCGACTGGTATATGGAACTCAACACCGTCTATCGCCGGCGCCGAGCACTCGCCGAACAGATTATGCAGGCTATCGGCTGCACGTTTGACCCGGCCCAGCAGGGCCTGTTCCTTTGGGGTCGCGTTCCGGCCGAGCGCGGCGACGGCTACCGCCTGGCCGACGACCTGCTGTATAACGCCGGCGTCTTTGTTGTGCCCGGCGGAGTGTTTGGGGCAAACGGCGATGGCTACATCCGCCTGTCGCTCTGCGCCACCGAGGAGCGCCTTGCCGAGGCCCTGAAACGAATCAAGAACTATTGTTTTTAGTGATTTTATTGTTTTTATTGTTGTCATTGTTGTTATTGTTTTTATTGACCTCAACATCAACAACACCAACAACATTAACAACACCAACAACACCAACAACACCAACAACCCTGAAAAATGAACGATCTTATCTCTATACGATTTGACGACATCGACCCTGCCTCGCCGCTGATTATCGCCGGCCCGTGTAGCGCCGAGACCCCCGAGCAGGTGCTGACCACCGCGCGCCAGTTGGCCTGCAAGGGCATCAAAATTTTCCGCGCCGGCATCTGGAAGCCCCGCACCAAGCCGGGCGGCTTTGAAGGGCTCGGCGCCCCTGCCCTACCCTGGCTCAAACGCGTCAAGGAGGAAACCGGCATGTACACCGCCACCGAAGTAGCCAACCGCCGCCACGTGCGCGAAGCCGTCGAGGCCGGCATCGACATGCTCTGGGTAGGCGCGCGAACGTCGGCCAACCCATTTGCCATGCAGGAGATTGCCGACACCCTTGCCGAGGTTGCCTCGCCCGACATGCCTATTCTGGTCAAAAACCCGGTGAACGCTGACATTGAACTGTGGGTCGGCGCGCTGCAACGCCTCTACAACGCCGGTTTCCGTCGGCTCGGTGCCATCCACCGCGGTTTCACCGTCTATGGCTCCCACCTGTATCGCAATGAGCCGCAGTGGAACATCCCCGTCGAACTGCGTCTGCGTCTCCCCAACCTGCCCATCATCTGCGACCCTTCCCACATCGGCGGCATGCGCGAACTCGTCGGCCCAATCTCCCAGCAAGCCCTCGACATGGGGTTTGACGGGCTGATTATCGAGACCCACTGTGACCCGGACCACGCCTGGAGCGACGCCCGCCAGCAGGTGACGCCCGAGGTGCTTTCGTGCATTCTGGACACACTCGTCATCCGCGACGCGCGTCAGGCCACCGAGAGCCTCGCCACCTTGCGCCGACAAATCGACACCCTCGACAACGAACTGCTCGACATCCTGTCGCGACGCATGGAAATCTCCCGCGAGATTGGCCGCTACAAGAAGGAACACAGCATGCCGGTGGTCCAGAGCAACCGTTTTAACGACATTATCCGCTCGCGCGTGGCCATGGGTAGCCAGATGGGGATGAGCGCCGAGTTTCTGCACGACGTTCTGCTGGCAATTCACGACGAGTCGGTGCGCCAACAGATTGAGATTCTGAACGATAACAAACCTTTAACACCCGAGCCCGAGAAATGAGAATACTGATAATGGGAGCCGGCAAGATGGGGTCGTTTTTCTGTGACCTGCTGTCGACCGACCACGACGTGGCCATGCTCGATACCGACAAGCGTCGCCTGCTCTACACCTTCAATTGCCGTCGCTTCTCGTCGCTCGACGAGGTCGACGATTTTGACCCCGAGTTGGTCATCAACGCCGTCACGGTCAGCCACACACTCGACGCCTTCCGTGAAATCCTGCCGCATCTCAGCCACGACGCCATGCTGAGCGATATCGCCTCGGTCAAGACCGGACTACCCGAGTTCTATGCCGAGGCCGGCCACCCCTTCGTGTCGACCCATCCCATGTTTGGCCCGACGTTTGCTTCTCTAAGCAACCTGACCAACGAGAATGCCATCATAATCACCGACGGCGACGCCTCCGGCCAAGAGTTCTTCACCAACCTCTACAACCGCCTCGGGCTCCACATCGCGCGCTACAGTTTCACTGAGCATGACGAGACAATCGCCTACTCGCTGTCGATACCCTTTGCGTCGACCCTCGTCTTTGCCGGCGTGATGAAACCTCAAGAGGCTCCCGGAACAACCTTTAAGCGCCACCTCGCCATCGCCCGCGGCCTGATGAGCGAAGACGACTACCTGCTCAGCGAAATCCTCTTCAACCCCAACACTCCCGCCCAACTCGACCAAATCCGCGAGCGCCTTGCCGCCCTGAGCGACATCATCGCCCGCCGCGACTACCCCGCCATGAAGCAATTCCTCGACCGCGTCCGCGCCAATCTGGGATAGTAGGTGTTGTCAGTGTTTTTATTGTTGTTAGTGTTGTTATTGTTTTTAGTGTTGTTATTGTTTTTATTGACCTCAACATCATCAACAACAGCAACATCAACAACAACACCAACAACATCAACATCAACAACATCAACAACACCAACAACATCAACAACAATAACAGCACGATTTTTGCAAATCACGCGCGAATGTTGTATCTTTGCGGTCAGTGAATAGCGACAGCAACATATCGAGCGACTTGGCGTCACGCTTTGGCGACTACCTCAGGCAGCGACGTTTGAGGATGACCTCCGAGCGGCTCGCCATTGCCGACATTGTTGCCTACCGCGAGGAGCGCTTTACCGTCGAGCAACTGAACGAGGAACTCGAGCATGTCAATTTCCACGTCAGCCTGGCGACGGTCTACAACACGGTCAACCTCCTGGTCGAGGCCGGGATTGTGAGGCTCTGGGCCACCGACGCGACGGGTACCGGGGTCTATGAGCGCGCCGAGCGAGTGCCGCCGCGTGTCAAGCTGGTGTGTAGCGACTGCGGCTCGATTAAGGAGGTGCGTGACGATGAACTCGCCTCGTTGCTCGTCAGGCGGCGCTATGGAAAGTTTGGCATCGCCCATTTTGACCTGCGCGCCGTCGGGCTCTGCCTCAAGTGCCAGCGCCGTCGCAAGCGCGAGGCCGCCTCTAAAAGTTGAGAGTTTAGATTAAACAATAAAACATTAAACTATAAACTTTAATCTCGCTCGCGAGATTAAATTAAAACAGTGAGCAAAATGAAAGTTGACGTTCTCCTCGGCCTCCAGTGGGGCGACGAGGGCAAAGGTAAAGTTGTTGACGTGTTGACCCCCCGCTATGACGCCGTTGCGCGTTTTCAGGGAGGTCCCAACGCGGGTCACACTCTTGAGTTTGACGGTAAAAAATATGTGCTCCGCTCCATCCCGAGCGGCATCTTTCAGCATGGCCAGATAAATATAATCGGTAACGGCGTTGTGCTCGACCCGGTCCTCTTCACCGAGGAGGCCAAATCGCTCGAGGAGAGCGGCGTCGACCTGCGCGGCATCCTGCGCATCTCGCGCAAGGCCCACCTCATCCTGCCGACCCACCGTCTGCTCGACGCCGCGTCAGAGAAAGCGATGGCCGCCGGCAAAATCGGCACCACCGGCAAGGGCATCGGCCCCACCTACACTGACAAAATCAGCCGCCACGGCCTCAGACTCGGCGACGCGTTGACCCCCGAGTTTGCCGACCGCTTTGCCGCCGCCCGTGACCGTCACCTCGACACCCTGCGCGCCCTTGGCGCCGACGTCGATGCCGACGCTCTCGCCGCCGCCGAGCAGAAGTGGATGCAAGCCATCGAATATATCAAGACATTCAAAATCGTTGACTGTGAGTATCTTATAAATGACCTGTTGAACGACGGCAAGTCAATCCTCTGTGAAGGCGCCCAGGGCACGATGCTCGACGTCGACTTTGGCAGTTACCCATTCGTGACGAGTTCCAACACCATCTGTGCCGGCGCATGCTCGGGCCTCGGCGTTGCGCCAAACAAGGTTGGCGACGTCTATGGCATTTTCAAGGCCTACTGCACCCGCGTTGGCAGCGGCCCGTTCCCGACCGAACTTTTTGACGAAACCGGCAAGCGCATCCGCGACCTCGGCCACGAGTATGGCGCCGTTACCGGTCGCGAGCGCCGTTGCGGGTGGATCGACCTCGTTGCCCTTAGGTATGCCGTCATGATCAACGGCGTCACCCGCCTGATTATGATGAAGAGCGACGTCCTCGACGCCTTTGACACCATCAAGGCATGTGTCGCCTATCGCGACAAGGATGGCAACGAAACCCGTCACCTGCCGTTCTACCTCGACGACGACAACTACTCCCCGGTCTATGTAACCCTTCCGGGCTGGAAAACAACCCTGAGCGACATCCGCTCCGAGGATGCCCTCCCTCAGGCCTTCGTCGACTACATCAACTTCCTCGAGGACGAACTCGGCACGCCCATCACCATCATCTCCATAGGCCCCGACCGCGAGCAAACAATCTTCCGCAACCGCTAATTATTCAACTCTCGCAGGCTCGAGTTGAAGTTTAAAGTTTGTGGTTTAAAGTTTATGGGACCATCTAAATCCCCCTTTAAACTCTAAACTCTAAACTTTAAGCCGAGCATGCGAGGCTTAAATCAAAAATACCATGGCAAAAGTCAAACCCTTCCGCGGCGTTCGTCCGCCCCGCGACATGGTCACCCGCGTCGCCTCCCGTCCCTACGACGTTCTGAATTCTGACGAGGCTCGCGCCGAGGCCGACGGCAACCCCAGTTCGCTCTACCACATCATCAAGCCCGAGATTGATTTCGCCCCGGGCACCGACGAGCATCACCCCGACGTTTATACCCGCGCCGTCGAGAACTTCAACTCGTTTCAAGACCGCGGCTGGCTCGTGCAGGACGATGCCGACCACTATTATATATATGCCCAGACGATGGACGGTCGCACCCAGTATGGCATCGTCGTTGCCGCATGCGTGGCCGACTACATGGAGGGGCGCATCAAGAAACACGAGCTGACCCGCCGCGACAAGGAGGAGGACCGCATGAAACACGTGCGCGTCAACAACGCCAACGTCGAGCCGGTATTCTTTGCCTTCCCCGACGACCCCACCCTCGACGACGTCATCGCCGAGGTCATCAAGGGCGAGCCTGAATATGATTTCGTCGCGCCGGACGGCTTCGGCCACACGTTCTGGGTCATTGACAACCCCGCCACCATCGACCGCATCACCGCCGCCTTTGACGCCATCCCCTACCTCTATATCGCCGACGGCCACCACCGAACGGCCGCCGCTGCCCTCGTGGGCAACGAAAAGGCCCTCGCCAATCCCGACCACCGCGGCGACGAGGAATACAACTACTTCCTGGCGGTCTGCTTCCCGGCAAGTCATCTGAAAATCATCGACTACAACCGCCTCGTCAAAGACCTTAACGGCTTGACTCCCGGCGAGTTCCTCGACCGTCTCAGCGTCAACTTTGACATCGTTGACAAGGGCGACGCCGAGCCCTATGTCCCGGCATGCCTCCACAACTTCTCGATGTATCTCAAGGGCCGCTGGTACTCGCTGACGCCCCACGAAGGCACCTACAACGACTCTGACCCCATCGGCGTGCTCGACGTGACCGTCTCGAGCGACCTCATTTTGCGCGACATCCTCGGCATCCACGACCTGCGCAGCGACAAGCGCATCGACTTCGTCGGCGGCATCCGCGGCCTGGGCGAACTCAAACGCCGTGTCGATAGCGGCGAGATGGCTGTTGCCCTCGCCCTCTTCCCCGTGTCGATGAAACAACTCATGGACATTGCCGACACCGGCAACATCATGCCTCCAAAGACAACATGGTTTGAGCCAAAACTCCGCTCGGGCCTTGTCATCCACAAACTCGACTAAAAGGCAGTGACCTACAAACCGTTCACAACCAAGCCTTTCAATCTCCCGACGTCGGTCTATGCAAGGGCGGCGCTCGGGGGATTGTTTTCCCGCTATGCCATCGCCATCGGCTTGCCCGTGCTTGCGCTGCTCGTTGCCGGTCTCGCCGTCGACCTGCGGCTGGTTATTGTCGCATGGATGATACCATGTGTCGTTCTCCCCATGCTTCTGCTCCTCGCCTACTATAACGTGATGCTGCATCCGGCCATGCGCATCCTCGCCTTCACCCGCGTCGCCACCCTCGACGCCGACGGCAACCTGACCATAACCCCCTGCCGTGACGAGGAGCTCCAGCTCCTCGAAAAAAACAAACCGGGTGAATACCTCGACACGCGGACGCGACATGTCGCGTCCCTACCGGCACCCGACGCCCCACGTCCCCTACCGGCGCCCGTCCACATTCCCGCCGCCGACATCGAATCCGTCACCCTCTCGCGCCGCTGCTACCGCTTCAACCTGCGCCGCGACGCCGCCTCCACCCCCCTGCGCTACATCTTCATCCCCCTCGACGCCATCCCCGACTGACGCAATCATTAAAAAGCGGATTTGACCATGCAAGTAACTGAAGTAAAAGATATAGGAAAACTGTCGATTTGCATCACATTCAGCGACAATACAACTCAGTGTATCGACGTTGGCGACTTTATACGTCGACATCCCCACCCACAATATAATAAGTACCTGGAGCAAAGGAATTTTAGGAAGTTTGAGATAGTAAACGGGAACATTGTGTGGGGTAAAAATTGGGACTTGATATTCCCTCTCGAGCAACTTCACTCAGGCAAATTAATTTAACGATTGCCGGTTCCATCATCACCCCGCCGGGGTTGTCATGTAGAAGGGACGCGACATGTCGCGTCCCTTCCCGTCACGGCGGTATTAAGCGAAAATTGCAATATCTTTCGCTCGATTGATTAAAAAAATGATATAAAAGCGTCAATAAAATAAAATTTTCCACTTTTTTATCACAAAAAGATGACAATTGTTTTGCAGTTATAAAAATAATCTATAATTTTGCAACGTCTAATGACACGGTTTCTACAATCCCTCTACAATTTCTAAGTTTTACTTGCCGATGAAAATCTGTAGAATCTTCTATACTTATGTGGTCGTTGCCCCTCGCGAGCGACGATGATTTCTATATATTGTTGTTAATGTCGTTACTGTTGTTATTGTCGTTATTGAGCATCAACATCAACAACATCATCAAAAACATCAACAACAACATCAATAACATCACCCTCCAAGTTTCCTTGCCAATATTTTCTTTATTATAAACCCGCTTGATTGTTCTCCTCGCGAGACGCAAGCATTTTTAAATCAATCATTTATTTATTATGAAAAAGTTTTACACTTTGCTTGTTGCGGCGGTTGTAGCTATTTCTGCTTCGGCCGTTACTCTCAATCTTGAGAGCGCAAAGCAGGTGCGCGCTTTGCAGCCTGTTAAGAAAGAGGCTCTTGCAAATGCCACACTTGCACCCAAAGGCGTGAAATCAAAGAAGAACGTTGAGTCTTCCCTCGCCGGTAAGACCGTTCTCCGCGCCCAGAAGAAAGCAGCCGATGCAGCCGGTATCGAAGGTACCTGGCTCTTTGACCTCGGTGACTACTACTTCCAGACCTCTGTTGGTCCTTTCAGTTATGAATTTGAGGCTTCACTGGATGGCAACGACGTGTGGTTTGAAGACCCCACCGGTTATGAATTGCCTTTCGTAGGTACTTTTGACGCCGCCGCCGGTACTATTACTTTCCAAAGAAAGAGCCTCGGTACTCTCAACGGTTACTACGTATTCCAGGAGCCGTTTGTCTACAACTACACCACCAACGACCTCGATGTTCAGCCTATCGTTGCTGAATATTATGACTACAATGGTGGTATCCTCCTTTTCGAGTCAGACAACGGTATCTCTTGGCCCGCTTATTCTTCACCTTTGGCAAGCACTCCTGCTGGTTACTTCGGTATCTATGACCTCGAAGGCGCTACCAAGACTACCTCAAGCGGTGGTGGCGAAGTTGAGCCCATCGACGAGGAGCAGGCCGGCCAGTGGGAATCTGTCGGTATGGCCAAGTTTGTTGACGCATGGGTTCTCCCCAGTTACTCAATGGGTGGCGTTCAGATTAACCCCAACGATTTCATCTATGAGGTTGAACTCCAGCAGAATGTAGAGAACAAGGACCTCTTCCGCCTCTGGAAGCCCTACGCCAACAATGAACTTACTCTCGAAGGCCTCAATACTTCAACTTTCGCCGGTCAGATTCAGTTTAATATCTCTGACCCCGACCACGTTGAGGTTGTTGCTTGCGGTCTTCCCGCAGGTTTCAAGAACAGCAACGGTGAGTTCTACATGACAAATGAACTCGGTTGGTACATCAACTACCTCGGTGGTGGCGAAACTGCCAAGCAGACTGTTATCGACGTTCTTTATGGTGGCGAACCCGCCGATACCTACAAAGACGGCGTTGTAACCATCAACGAGCCGATGTTTGACTTCTCACCCGCCCAGGATGAGGGTTACTCTTGGAACAACAACCCCTACCAGGCTCTCATTATCTTCCCCGAAGGCTTTGGCAAGGGCGAAGGCATTGAAGGCAAGGGCGAGATGACCTCTCAGCTTGACATGAATCAGGGTATGCTTGAAGAACCCGAACTTCTCGACCCCGAAACTATTGAAGTTGCCGCTACCTACGCCGATGGCAAACTGACCATCACTCCCTTCGGCGACGGTAACAACGCTATCACATTTGACGTTGACCTGACCACCGGTGCCCTCACCGCTAAGGATCAGATTGCAAACGAAGATGATGGTCTGACCTACTACTTCAGCGATGTTGCTACCCAGACTACTACCGTTAACGGTAAGGTTGTCAACTATGGCGACGACAAGAGCTTTGTAACTGTTGACGCTTGGGGTGAAGGCAACGAATTTGAAGGCTTTGGTTTCTTCTTTAACACTGCTTACTACAACACCGAGATTACTCTTGACTTTGCTATCCCCGGCCTCGAGGCTACCGCTACCCAGCCCACCATCACTATCGGTGATGTCGTTGTAAACGCTTATCCCGCTACCGAGGAAAGCATCGGCGCAATGGTTAACTTCCAGGTTCCCGTAACCACCGAAGGTCTTGCCGAAGACGCTGTTGTTACCGTTTACTACCAGGGTCCGCTGGATGACGACTTTAAAGCCGTTGAAGAAAACCACGGTCAGTACAGCTTCGACCTTGGCGGTCTGCAATTTGACACTGAATACACTGTCAAGATTTACGCTGCCTCGGGCAACGTTAAGTCTGACGTTAAGGAAGTTGACTTCAAGACCTTTACTCCCGCAACTGCTTCTGCAAAGGTTCTCTATGTAATGGTTGACGAAGACGAAATCACTTCTACTTCGGCCAACGTATATGTTTCTTACGGTTTCGAGAACGCTCCCGCCGACTCTAAGGCTTACGTTATCGCCGTTGACGGCATCGACCGCAATGAATATCGCGTTGAGGCTAACCCCTTCGGTTTCGGTTTTGAAGCAGCCATCACTATGGACGGCCTCAAGCCCGCTACTGAATATCCCTTCTATGTTGTTGCCGAGCTCCAGGATGCAGAGGGTAACATCATCACTCGCTCAGACCTCGTTTACGGTCAGTTCACAACTGCCGAAGACCTCTCGCCCGTCGCTTCTATCGACTATGTAGTTGTTGACGAAGTTACCTCTACTACTGCCAACGTTTACGCTGTTTACAGCTTCGAGAACGCTCCCGCCGACTCTAAGGCATACGTAATCGTAACCGAAAGCGTTAACCGCAAGGACTTCAAGGTTGAGGTTAGCAACGACGCCAAGTACCTCGAGGCTACTGTAGCCCTCGCCGGTCTTGCTCCCGCTACCGCCTACGACATCATGGTTGTTGGTCAGCTCGAGGACGCCGAAGGCAACATCATCCTCCGCTCTAACGTCATGTATGACTCGTTCACTACCGAGGAAGAAGTTGCTGAAGAAACATTCACTCAGCTCCTCCACAACCCCAACAAGGCTAAGAAGAACATCCTCGAGGGTGAAGACCTTGGCGCTCCCGAAGGCTGGTCAATGCAGTGCATGAACCTCGAAAAGAACCTCGAGTCAAGCGACCGCATGACCGTTAATGGCGAGCAGTACATCTCTATCAAGACTTCTAACGGCGCTCAGAACACCGTTACTCTCCCCTCTGAGT